>NZ_BRLB01000013.1 GCF_027923465.1 Vallitalea longa | reverse complement strand
GCCAAGTTAAATCTTTTTTTAAAGCTGTTAACTCTTTAGCTTGATTAACATAAGTAGTTGATTTTTCTTCATTCTTGTATAATTCAATTCTTTGATTAAGAAAACGATTGAATACAAATCTAGTACAACCGAAGGTTTTATGAATCAAAATCAGTTGTTCCTTATTAGGATATATTCTATATTTGAAAGCTTTATTGATTTTCATAGATTTTCCCACTTCCTTATGTTATAATTATATCGTAATTTAATTTAGTTGTAAAGGAGTTTTTAAGATGAATGATAGTGAATTCAAAAGCAATAGACATTCCATATACAATCTAAAATATCATTTGGTTGTAATAACTAAATATAGGCACAAATGTATTAACAAAGAACTTACTATTTGAAACACCTCCCCAAGTGGAATTAGCAAAATTAGTAAATACTCTGAAGACTGTTTCTTCAAGACTTATTAGGAAAAAGCATAGTGAATATTTAAAAGAATATTACTGGAAACCAGTATTTTGGAGTAGAAGTTATTGCATTTTAACAACTGGAGGAGCAACAATATTGAGAAATATATTCGCTCTCAAGCAGGAGTTAAAGATTAAAAACCGTTCCGATTCATCTCCCTCCTAGTTAGAGGAGGGAGTTTTCTCGAAATATCTAGATAAAATCATCTAAGGTTTTACTTGCCCAATATACTTGTATTTTATCTATCAATACTTTAAAAACAATAATATAATTATCCTTTTCCTTAAATGTTAATATATTCTCTAATTCCTGCTCATCAACATATTTTAAATTATTATATTCGTACATCCTATATTTATCAATTAAAATATTAATTTTTACTCACTCCCTATAGTATTACTTACAACGAACACTTATTTTATCATTTTCTATTAGATATCAAACAGCTTTCTTTATTTATTTCAAATCCCTTTCTTGGGTATTCTGTTTTTAATAATTAAACAAATACCTACTACTAATTTCAATATTGGAGCTAACATTCCTACAAATATACTTAATCTAAAATTTGAAGGATATGATTGCATATTAACAGTAAACAAAGATTGTACCTGAGATAATACACTTGGTATAGCATCAATAACAAATATAATTCCTAAGACAAATAATGTTATACTAAATAACTCTTCATAATGTAAATTAATATTTAACCCATCATTACTATCTTCTCCTATAATAGTAGCAACAATTTTATCAGTAAATATCCATAGCAAAACAGCTATTATTAATATTACAATAAAGTTTACTAAAAAATATGTTAATCCATTTATTCCCAAAACTGCAAATGCATTACTGTTTCCTTTTACACCTGGTAATAATATTAAAGCAATTTCCTTTAATGCTAAAATTGCCTTGATAAAATAATATAATGATATAATCCTTATTAATAATTTCCCTAATTTTCTCATATGTAAAGCTCCCTTATAATTATTTTATACACTGTAATAAATATTACTTATTTTTCGTTCTATTTTCATTTTCAGAATCAGCTAATTTACCCTACTCTTTTTTAACATTGTCCAATTATCGATTGTCTTAAATCCTAATCTATGATATATCTTACCAGCCTTAGGATTATCATAAAACAAACATATTGTCTTTCCTTCTTTAAGGATATCTGTACATAACTTAGCCATACATTCACTAACATACCCATGTTTTCTATATTCTTTTAAAGTAGCTACACCTACTATCATTGCAGAACTTGTATTTTCTGCTGTTGTTTGTGCAATTGAAACCATTTCACCTTTATCATTTTCTATGTAATAAGATCTTCCTGCTTTATTAATAAGCTTAGTCTTTACCCTTTCTGGATCATTTATAATACTATTGAACTCATCTATTGTATTTAGCAAATCACATATTCTCTTGGCATCAGATTCTTTTGCTATTTTTACAATGTTTTTTAGTGGGTCAGCATTTAACTCATCAATATTATTAAGCTCACAAAAATAAGTCTTGGAAATTTTATAATCAGGAAACATTGATTGGAATTTACTAATAATTGAGGATTTCCCTGAAATAACTTTATATTCTTTATAATTCAACATTATATTTACAAAATCAGTATTATCAATATTAGGGTTATTATAATATGGAATAAAACTTTCTCTATACCTTAATAACACACCTTCCATTTGTCCATCATCTGAAAACTGTCCCCACAATTCTTGCATCTCATTATTGAATCCATAAGTTTCAATATCACCTATTATGAATATATTTATAGATGGATCTTCATTCAGAAATTCTAAAACTGTTATTCTATCTTTTTCATGTAATTTTCTAATCATAAAATTCACCTCTTCATTAAATTTTCAGTACATTCATGTCATTTTATTAATAGTACTTATTTCATTATGAAATCAAAATTCCTTATACCACCAATCATACCTGTTGTATTCATAAAATCCCAAATGGGAATAAAAATCATTTTGACCTCCTGTACAATATTTAGCCCCTAGTTTTCTACATTCATTCATCCCCTTACTTAGAATTGCTTTTGCAAGTCCTTTTTTTCTATAATCCGGATGAGTGCAGAGGGGTTCTAGATAAGCTAAATCCATTCTCTTATCATACCAGAATCCACCATAAGCTACATAATCGCCATTAGGAGCAACAACTACATAATTCATTTCTGGAATAAAATGAGGTCCTGTAGCACATATAAGGCTATTAGCAAGATGGTCGCCTTTTATATCTTCCATTTTATGATTAAATCCTAGTTGTTTTGCTATTTGAAGTTTTGCATGATCAACACCATCATGTATGCTAATTATTTTATAACCTTTAGGTAATTCAACTAAGAAATCCTTATTAAGTGGCATATACATACACTTATATGTAATATCATATTTATAATTTTTCTTTTCAATGTATTCTTTAAATTTTGATTCATGTTGAGGAACTTTTACATATAGAAATTCTTTTCCGTCTTCTTTTGTTCCCCGCAAATATTTCTCACTATAATCTAACATTTCTTCTCTTAAAAAATTATAACCGTCAGCAATTTCAAAAAATGCCTCTCCAAGTTGAAATTCTATATGGGCTACCCCTATAATATTCCCTTCATCTTCCCATACACCACTTCTACTCATTGATTTGATATCAGAATACGAATGACAAAAACAATATTCAAATTCAGCAGGTATCATATTGTTATTTACATTATTTGATTTAAAATTATTTACTAACATTTCATAAACGTTGTTATAATCTTGTAAGTATTTAAAATATCTTTGCTGTAACATAATTATCCCTCCTAGACTATTAAATATTTTCAAGTTTATTTCCTTTACTACTACTGTTTTCCCGACACACTAAAATACATTGATTACTCATACCTAATATAACATAAATCAACTATTAATCATAATTATATAATCATTTCCACTCTTCTCTTAACATACCATAAACTACATGACTAACATATTTTTCATTAAGGCATTCAATATTTCTTATGATTCCTTCTTTAATGAAACCTAATCGCTCTGGTATTGCCCTACTTTTATAGTTTTTTTCTGCACATCTTATTTCTACTCTCTCTAATTCATAATTATTGAATGCATCATTTATCAATGCTGTACAACATTTTGTCATTATACCTTTACCCTGATAATCTTCTGCTAGCCAATAACCAATAGAAACATGTTTATGCTGTAGGTTCAAGCATTGCAGTCCAATAACTCCTACAATCTTATCATCATAACATATTGCCGCACTATATCCTTTATTCTCACCATACTGTTTCATACTGGATAATACAAAATCCTTAGTATCCTCTATTGACTTATTAATATAAACCCATGGTAACCATTTTAATAAATATTCTCTATTGTCTTCTATTAGTGAATGTAATTCTTCGGCATCTTTAACATTTAACAATTTCAGCTCTAATTTATCATCAATAATATGTTTAAACATTTACATCCATCCTTTTTAATATTTTACTTATTGCTACCGTTTAATATTTTTTTAGCTTCTCTTATATATTTTCCAACATCCTCTGGTCTATGAGCATCTGAAGCTGTTACTATATCAACTTCATATTCAGATAATATCTTCAATAATTCTTTATTAAGCCCTAGATCTCCATGTCCATAATTAATATGCAAACCACTACTAAATTCTGCTTTCACGTTATTTCTTTTTAATGCTTTTGCTAATTGTATATATACATTAGTTAATTTAATGGTAGGATAATAATCAAAACATTTAATAGAATCTGGATGAGCAAGTATATTAAAAATTCTTGACTCCACTAATTGTATCATTAATTTATAATATCTTTCATAAACTTTATCTATATTGCATTTTCTCCAGTTTTCTTTTGTTTTCTCATGATCAAAACCCCATCCGTCTATCCAATGGATTGACCCAGTTAAGAAATCCCAATCAAAATTAGAAATACACTTTTTAATTTCTTCCTCTTTGTCGGGGAAATAACATATTTCCAAACCAAATCTGACTTCAATAGGAAATTCATATTCTCTCATCTTCGTAATGAAATCTTTATAATCAGTTAATTCTAGCTGCATTCTATTAGATAGCCACTCTGACTGATATGTACCATAATCTTCATGTTCTATAATCGTACCATAAATATTTCTAAATTCCACAAACCTAAATGAATGCTCTAACAAATATAATGCATCAATATCTCTTTTCACTGCATTGGATACTAATTCCATAAGCCATTCTTTAGTATATGGACCTCGTTCCAGATGAACGTGCATATCTATCATTAATATTATTCCTCCTGAATATTGCTAATTAAAAAAGGCTATCCTTTAGTGGACAGCCTTTTTCAACCTCTATTCTTCGTTTTTCTTAGCTTCAACCACTTTCTCTTGAACATCAATAGGTGCTTCATCATAACGCTCAAATTTTTGAGTAAATAATCCTCTACTTTGTGTCATAGAACGAAGGTCTGTTGAATATCCATACATCTCAGCTTGTGGAACTTCTGCAACAATCTCCTGCTTACCTTTAGCAGGATTCATACCTAATACTCGACCTCGTCTCTTATTAAGGTCACCTATAACATCTCCCATATAAGCATCAGGAACAACTACTTTAACAGTAACAATTGGCTCTAACAAAACAGGTGAAGCTTCCACGATACCTTTTTTAAATGCCACTGTTGTTGCAATCTTAAATGCCATTTCTGATGAATCTACAGGGTGATATGAACCATCTACCAATGTAGCTTTGACACCTACTACAGGATAGCCTGCAATAACTCCATGAAGAACTGATTCCTGAAGTCCTTTTTCTACTGCTGGGAAATAATTCTTAGGTACTGAACCTCCGAATATCTTTTCTTCAAATATATAAGGTGTTTCTCGATCTCCTGATGGTTCAAATTCAATATGTACATCTCCATATTGTCCATGTCCACCAGATTGTTTTTTATGTTTACCTTGTACTTTGACTTTCTTTTTGATAGTTTCTCTATATGGTACTTTAGGTTTTTTGAGATCCACACCTACTTTAAACTTAGCTTCTAATTTGCTAATTATAACATCCAAATGCTGTCCACCAATACCGTATAATAATTCTTGGTGGTTCTCTGAATCTAACACGACTTTAATTGTAGGATCTTCCTCCATTAATTTATGAAGGCCAGATGAAATTTTCTCTTCATCTCCTTTTGTTTTAGGAAATACTGCCCTACATGCAAGAGATTCTGGGAAATTAATTCCATCTAATTTAACAGGTCTGCTCTTATCACATAATGTATTTCCAGTACTTGTATTTGATAATTTAGCGACAGCTCCTATATCTCCTGCTCTAATCTCTTTTACTTCTATCTGTTCTTTCCCTCTCAAGATATAAATATGGGAAATTCTTTCACTTCCATCTTTATTAACATTCAAATAATTTGAATCCGCTTTAAATACTCCAGAATAAACTCTAAACAATGATAATCTTCCAATATATGGGTCTACTATAGTTTTGAAAATCAAAGCGCTCATTGGCTCATCTTTGTCACATGTAACTTTTACTTCTTCATTTGTCTCAGGATCTATTGCTTTAACAACTGTATTTTCCTCTTTTGGAGCGGGCATATACTTAAGTATTGAATTAAGTAGTACCTGAACTCCAGTATTAGAAATACCAGAACCACATAATACTGGAACTATTGAGCCTTCGATAACACCATTATGAAGTGCTGTCTGAATTTCTTCTAGAGTAAATTCTTCTCCATCAAAATATTTCTCCATAAGTCCTTCATCACTCTCAGCAACTGCCTCAAGTATCATTTCTCTAACAGGTTCTAATTCATCATTCATACCTTCAGGTATATCACATTGCTCTACATGGTCCTTAACAAATTTTCTTCCTTGCATTTTAACAACATTAACAAAACCTACAAAAGATTCTCCTTCTTTAATAGGAACTTGGAATGGTGCAATACTTTTACCAAAAATTTCTCTTAGTTGTTCTAATACATTCTTAAGATTAGCTTGTTCATCATCCATATCAGTAACAAAAATCATTTTTGGAATTTGCATATCTTCTGCATATTCCCAAGCTTTTTCAGTACCTACCTCAACTCCGGATTTACCAGAAACAACAATTATAGCACTATCAGCGACTCTTGTTGCTTCTTTAGCTTCTCCCATAAAATCAAAATATCCTGGTGTATCTAATAGGTTAATTTTGCAATCTTGCCATTCAATAGGAATACATGACGTGTTTATTGAGAAGCCTCTTTTAATTTCTTCTTTGTCAAAATCACTTATTGTATTCCCTTCTTCAACTTTCCCTTGTCTCTTAGTTATTCCAGCAACGTTTGCCATAGCTTCAATTAAGGTTGTCTTACCGCTTCCACCATGACCTAAGAGTGCAACGTTGCGGATTTGTTCAGATGAGTAGATTTTCATGGAATTTTCCCCCAATCATTGGAATATTTTTTACAAAAATAGTAAATACAACTTAATATTTTTTCATTTCTCCATTGAAAAAATTAAGTTGTTATTAAATTATTGAACTATAACACTAAATACGTGATATATTTAATATTCTACTATAATCATCGATTTCCTTCAATAATTTCAAAAAACATTTATTAATTTTATTAATTTTGCACAAAATAATCTGCCATTCAATAAAATATATTATTGTTCATATTTAACTAACTAATAGAATAATAAAATCGATTGTTATAATATCGCCCCATTATATATCAAAATAATTACATATTATATACAATATTTAAATAATTAAAATATAATTATTATAATAATTATTATTCTGTCAGTTATAAATAACTATTGTCATAATAATATTTGTTTTACTTTGGAGCTTTAAAGTGTTGACATAAAAACCTATTAAGCGTAAAATATATAAAACCATATAAATAAATGGTCATCTGTATATTATATGTATTAATGTTAAAATAATATAATTCATTAATTTATGTTTAATTAATATGAGTTACAATAAACTTTAATTTTTAAATTAATTTACTTATATAATTATAAAAAAATATAGTTTAACAACATAAAAAAAATATATATGATAGAATATACGTATCAAATTAGTGAAGTAGCTAAAACTAAAACTACACATGCTAATTTAAATAATTTTGTGAAGGAGAATATTAAAAATGGTTAATTGCAGAAAAGAAGTTGAGTCATTAAGAGCTTATGTTCCTGGTAAGCCTATAGATGACGTAAAAAGAGAATTCAATTTAGACCACGTTATCAAAATAGCATCTAATGAAAATCCATATGGTTGTTCTGAAAAAGCGAAACAAACCATAATAGAAACATTAAAAACTCCATCTCTCTACCCTGATGGAAACTGTACAAAACTAAGAAATGCTATCGCTAAGAAAATGAATATAGAAACTAATCAACTTGTTTTTGGTGCTGGATCAGATGAACTATTATCAATAATCGGTCGTACTTTCATTGGTCCATCAGATGAAGCAATCACTTGTACTCCAAGCTTCGCTCAATATAGTGCTTCAGTAAATACTATGGGTGGTAAAATAATACAAGTACCATTAATTAATCATACTTATGACCTTAATGGTATTGCCGATCAAGTTACAGATCGTACAAAAGTTATTTTTATTTCTAACCCAAACAATCCAACTGGAACTATAATCACTGAAAAAGAACAACTTGAATTCATCAAGAAAATACCTAATGACATATTGATTGTACTTGATGAAGCTTACTATGAATTTGTATCAGATGAAAGTTATCCAGAATCACTACCTTTATTAGAAGAATATGATAATCTGATCATATTAAGAACTTTCTCTAAGATGTATGGTCTTGCTTCACTACGTGTTGGTTATGGTATAGCACATCCAAAAATCATTGACTATATCAATCGTGTACGTGGACCATTTAATGTAACTACACAAGCACAAGAAGGGGCTGTTGCCGCTTTATCTGATCAAGAATTTGTTAAAAAAGTATATGCAGCTAACAATGAGGTTAAAAAATATACTTATGAAGGACTTGACAGATTAGGTATAGAATATATTGAAGGTCATGGTAACTTCTTGATGATTAACTTCAACAAACCAAGCAAAGAACTATTTGTTGAATTCGAGAAGAAAGGTGTTATTTTAAGACCAGGTTACCTATTTGGCATGGATACATACCAACGTGTGTCACTAGGCACTAAAGAAGAGATGAAAGTATTCTTGGAAGCATGTGAACAAATAATAAAATAGATTATGTACTAGATTAATATTAATTATGATATACTATTAGTATTTGAGGGGCTATCAATATATTTATATTTGCTTAACATGATTATCTCGTTAGCAACTAGAATATTGAGATATCCCCAACGTTTTTTAACTAAAATAATACTGATTCATATACAAAAGGAGGTATAACAGTGATTATTGTAATGAAACCTAATGTTAATAACCAAGATATTAATAAAGTCATAACATTAGTTGAAGAACACGGACTCAAGACTCATTTATCCACTGGTGATCAAATTACTATAATTGGTGTGGTTGGTGATAAATCGAAACTATTAAAATGTAATATTGAATTATTGGATGGTGTAGAAAAAATTGTTCCAGTCACAGAAACTTATAAACTAGCTAATAAGAAATTTAACATGACATCATCTGTCATCAAGGTAAGAGATGTTGAAATAGGTAATAATAATTTCGTAATCATGGCTGGACCATGCGCTATTGAAAATGAAAAGCAAATAATTGAAACTGCACATGCCATTAAAAAATCTGGTGCATCTATACTAAGAGGAGGTGCTTATAAGCCTAGAACTTCTCCTTACTCATTCCAAGGATTAGAAGAAGAAGGATTGAAGTATATGTCAAAAGCACGTGAAGAAACAGGTTTACCTATAGTATGTGAGGTAACCAGTCTTAAATCTGTAGAAACAGCTTACAAATATGTTGATATGTTTCAAATAGGTGCGAGAAATATGCAGAATTTCTATCTCTTGAAAGAAATCGGTAAAACCAATACTCCAGTTCTACTAAAAAGAGGTTTATCAGCAACCATTGATGAATGGCTTAATGCAGCAGAATATATAATGAGTGAAGGTAATTCGAATGTCGTTTTATGTGAAAGAGGAATCAGAACTTTTGAAACAGCTACAAGAAATACTCTTGACATAAGTGCAATACCTATTATCAAGCAAAAGAGTCACTTGCCTATAATTGTAGACCCTAGTCATGCTACTGGAAAAAGAGCATATGTTAATCCTTTATCTAAAGCTTCTGTAGCTGTAGGTGCTGATGGTATCATGGTAGAAGTTCACCCTAATCCTTCAGTAGCTTTATCAGATGGTCCTCAATCATTACCTCCAAAAGAATTTGATGCATTATGTAATGAATTAAGACCTTTTGCAAAACTTGTTGGGAAAATACTATAATGAACATACAAAAAGTTGGTTTTATTGGACTCGGTTTAATTGGAGGTTCATTAGCCAAAGCTATCAAAGACCATTATGAGAACTCAAAAATAATTGCATATGACATTAAAATAACTTCACTTGAAAAAGCTATGAAAGAAAACATTATTGACCAATATACTACTGAAATCAATAATAATTTTCGGGATTGCCAGATTATTTTTTTATGTGCACCAGTGGAAAATAATATACATGCTATGAATAAACTATTACCAATAATCAATAATAATTGTATAATTACTGATGTTTCAAGTACCAAAGAAAAAATAATAACCGCTGCTTTAGATATGAATTGTAATAATTTTATTGGTGGCCATCCAATGACAGGATCAGAAAAAAGCGGAATATCTGCTGCTGATAGGCATTTGTTTGAGAATGCTTATTATATATTAACTCCGCTGCCAGACACGTCAAAAGATAAAATAGATATATTACAAATATTCATTACTGAATTAGGAGCTTTACCTGTTGTAATCGAACCATCTGAACATGATTTTGTTACAGCTACAATTAGTCATGTTCCACATGTTATAGCTTCTACTCTTGTTAATGTGGTATCCAAACTTGATACTCCTGATAAACATATGCATACATTAGCAGCTGGAGGATTCAAAGATATAACAAGAATAGCATCTTCTTCCCCAGCAATGTGGCAGCAAATATGTTTAACTAATAATAAGCAAATAATTAAAGTTATAGATAAATTCCAACAGGAACTTAATATGATAAAAGAAAATATATGTAATTGTGATAGTGAAGCAATACATTCATTCTTTTCTTTATCCAGGGATTATAGAAATACATTCTCAGATAAAAATACTGGATTTATAATGAAATCTTATAAGATCACTGTAGATGTTATAGATAAACCTGGTATCATAGCTGAAATTGCTTCATTATTAAGCAAAAATAATATTAATATAAAAAATATAGGTATTAACAATAATAGGGAACATCAACAAGGTGTCCTTGAAATTATATTCTATGACATAGATAGTCAAAATGAAAGTATAAAACTACTAACAAATATGAACTACAACATCTATATCTAGACTATATAAATTACTGGAGGAAAATATGATTATAAATTCCATAAAAAATATAAAAGGTAACGTATGTGTACCTGGAGATAAATCTATCTCCCATAGAGCAATAATGCTAGGTGCCTTATCAAAAGGAATAACTAATATAAAGGGTTTTTTGATGGGTGAAGATTGTCTAAGTACCATTTCATGTTTTAGAGAAATGGGTATTACTATAGATATTGACGATTCTCTCGTCACCGTTCACGGAAAAGGATTGCATGGTCTAAAAAAACCCAATAAAGAGTTATACGTAGGTAATAGCGGAACTACTCTTAGACTTTTATCCGGATTATTAGCTCCACAAGAATTTGATTGTATTTTAACTGGTGATGATTCAATTAAATCAAGACCTATGAGACGAATCATTGAACCTTTAACCAAAATGGGTGCTAATATAGTTTCTATAGGAAATAATGATAAAGCTCCATTAAAAATTACTGGTTCGAACCTGCATAATATAACTTATGAATCCCTAGTTTCTAGTGCACAAGTTAAATCTTGTATCATTCTAGCAAGCTTATATACAGAGAATGAAACCAAAATAATAGAACCTGCACTATCAAGGAATCATACCGAATTAATGCTTAACTATTTCGGAGGTAATATTACAATACATGATTCTACTATAATCAGTACACCTGTTGCAGAATTGTATGGAAAAGATATTATTGTTCCTGGTGATATTTCATCTGCTGCATTTTTAATAGTAGCTTGTTTAATAACCAAGAACTCTGAGTTACTTATTAGGGATGTCGGTATTAATCCTACCAGAGATGGTATTATTAGAGTACTTAAATCAATGAATGCAAATATATCACTACTAAATGAAAAAGTCATCAATGGTGAATTAGTTGCAGATATTAAAGTAAAATCTAGTAATCTAAAAGGAACAATTATCGATAAAGATATTATTCCAACATTGATTGATGAAATTCCCGTAATCGCTGTAGCTGCTTGTTTTGCTGAAGGTAAGACAATAATTAAAGACGCTGCTGAGTTAAAAGTTAAAGAATCAAATCGTATAGAAGCCATGGTAACTGAATTAAGTAAAATGAATGCTGACATATTGGCAACTGAAGATGGAATGATCATATCACATTCTCCACAATTAACAGGAACAACTGTTAACAGTTATAATGACCATCGAGTAGCTATGTCACTGGCAGTAGCTGGTCTTGCTGCTCAAGGAACAACTGAAATACTTGACAGTAGTTGCATAGATATATCTTTCCCTAGTTTTTATGATCTATTGAAAAACATAAGTAATTTGTAAGTTTTTTAAAAAAACTATTGGAATTAATGTTATTTTGTATTATCATATAGTGTAAAGCTAATATGTTAAATTAAAAGTGGAGGGAATCATATGATTAAGACAACAATAGTTGGATTTGGTGATAGTATTTCAAATGGTTATGGAATTGGTAAGGCTCATAGTTACATTAATAGACTTGAAAAATATATTCCAAGCTACTATCCTTCAATTTACTGGAACATTGTAAATTCTAGTAAAAATGGTATTACCACTAGAGAGGCATTACAGTCTGTTGAAACTTCAGTATTAGTTCATCAACCAAATATTGTTCTAATTCAATTTGGTACTAACGATTGTGCTAATAACAACAAATATAGATCATTAGAAGAATTTGAAGGAAATTTAGAAAAAATTATATGTAGAATAATTGAACATAACAATAGAACAGGTTTAAATAATTGTATACCCATTCCTATTATGATTACACCACCTCCAGTTAATGAAACTATAGCAAAACCACTTAGGAACAATTCAAGATTAAATCAGTATGTACATATAATTAAGACAGTGTCTAAAGATTATAATTGTCCAATTATTGATTTTTTCGGTAAAATGATAAATCAAGATAATTATGAAAAATTCATTTCTGAAGACGGTGTACATTTAAATGAAGATGGATATGATTTATTATTTGATACAGTATTTGCTGAATTTACCAAATACATTAATTTTCAAGGCGTTCTAAAAGAAAGAACAATGGGTAAAATAGATGCTACCCCTCAAAAAAGATAAAATAAAAAATAGAAAGTATAACCTTTCTATTTTATAAAAAAGTTACTATAATTAATAGTAACCTTTTTTCATTTTTATCATAATTTACTTTTATAAAAGTAAAGTGACAAAGTCACGTTACTTCTATAATATGTATACCCGGATATGCCGTTTCCTGAATTTTGATCCCTAACTCACGTTAGGTGGGTGTCCGCAACAGAGCTTTTGTCTTCCCCGCCATAATGAGGGCATGACATCCACTTTGAAATATAGAACTCCCGTATTGCTAATGTAGGTTCAAAATTACAGGATTATCGTACATCCCAGGAGACATCTTGTTTTGTCTTGTTTTGCTGTGTCCTAATTATACTATATATCTTCATATTTTGCAAGAAAATTACTTAAAATATTTATAGTTTTTTTTGTTCATTTTGTCTATAATTGATACTTAGAATATTTATTTTTTGTTTCATATATGATACAAGTAAGTTATTTTAATCATTTCTCTTTTACGTTATTATTATATGCAAAGCTGCTTATACAAATACAATCAAATTTTACCTTTTCAGCATAACTTTTTAAATTGCTTTTAAGAAATAAATAATGTATTATATACAATTGTGAGGAAAATATTTCATAAAAATTTTTTTGAAGGAGATTTACTAATGTCTAATTGTCTTATTGCTCAATCAGGCGGTCCAACGTCAGTAATTAATGCCTCTTTAAGTGGTGTTATTTCTTCATCTATAGAAAATCCTAATATACATACAGTATATGGTTCTATAAATGGAATACAAGGTATTTTAAATCATAACCTAATAAATTTAACATCTGTTTTTGCAGATTCAAAAGATAAATTGGAAATATTAAAGACTACCCCTTCTATGTTTTTGGGTTCTTGCAGATATAAACTTCCAGAAGCAAGTGAAGATGAAACTGAATACAAACTGATTTTTGATATATTAGAACATAAAAAAATCAAATATTTCTTTTATATTGGCGGAAATGATTCTATGGATACTGTATTGAAACTATCTAAATACGCTAAGAATAATAATAAGGATTTAACTGTTATAGGAATACCTAAAACAATAGATAATGATTTATTTGGAACTGATCACACTCCTGGATTTGGATCTGCTGCAAAATTTGTAGCAACTACTCTGCTTGAAATATCTTATGATACATATATTTATGATATACCAAGTGTTACTATTGTCGAAATTATGGGAAGAAATGCTGGTTGGTTGACTGCTGCTGCTGCACTTGCCAGAACTGAACACAATTCTTCTCCTGATTTGATCTATCTTCCAGAAGTACCATTTTCTATATATGATTTCTTAAACAGTCTAAAACAAATTCAAAAAACCAAAAAGAATATAATTGTAGCTGTATCGGAAGGTATAAAAGATAAAGACAGAAATTATATTTCATCTTGTGAGAATTCTTTAGATGATTGTTTTGGACATGCAAAATTAAGTGGAACAGGTAAAACACTGGAACATATCGTAAGTAGATCCTTAGGTTGCAAAGTACGTTCCATCGAACTTAATGTACTTCAAAGAAGCGCAATGCATATTGCATCTTTACAAGATATTAATGAAGCTTTTCTAGTAGGAGCGAAAGCAGTAGAATATGCGGTAAAAGGTATCACAGGAAAAATGGTAACTCTTATAAGAACTAATAATGAACCTTATACATACATTATTGATTATGTAGATATTGAGAAAGTAGCAAATAAAGAAAAATTGATCCCCATAAAATGGATAGCAGAAAACAACGGTGATGTTTCAGAACAACTCATAGAATATATATCACCACTAATATACGGCGAACCTAATATCAGATATAAACAAGGACTACCTGTTTATTTAGATATAAATCACTTAATCAATAAATAAGAATATTTAAGAATCAGGGTCTGTCTTAGTACATAAGATAGGCCCTATTATACTTCTAGTTAAGATTAGTAATGGAAGTAATAGTAACATTCCTTAAATTTTTATCATCCTTTAGATTATAATAAAAAGTATCCACTTTTTTACTGTTATCATCTACAATAATTTTTATTTTAGGTCTCAAACAAGCTTCTTCATAATTTTCAACTACGATACCTTTGTATCTATTACTTAATTCAACACATGTACCAATAGGAAACGGTGCAACTTTTTTAACAAATTTTTTTGTTAAATTAATATCAAACATTACCCCACCATTAGCCATAATATATTCTATTGCTTCCGATGGTAATAAAGCTTCTCTATAAGGTCTAGTTGAAGTCAATGCATCATATACATCAGCTATACAAATTATTCTCCCAAATAAGGAAATATCTTCTTTACATCTATTTAATGGATAGCCAGTACCATCATATCTTTCATGATGCTGCAAAACTCCAATATATGATGATAACGGTATTTCATACGTTTCTTTTAAATAATTATAACCATACTCTGAATGTTTTTGTATGAATTTGTATTCTTCATCAGTTAATTTACCTTTTTTATTAAGGATACTACTATCAATAAACATCTTACCTATATCATGTAATATAGCACCAAGGCCAAGATTATATAAGTTATTTTTATTTAGCCCAACTGAAGTACCAAGAACTATAGAAAGAACTGCGACATTAACGCAATGATAAAATGTATAATCATCAAACATTTTCAAATCAATAAGATTTACTAATGTATCTTTATTTTCAAGTATTTCATCAACTATATTAGTTATCATACATTTAGTTTGATCAATATTATTACTATTTTTTTTAGTTTTTTTATTATCATGTGTTTCTATAAATACATTTTTTACTGTTCTGACTGTATTTCTTCTTAATTCATCAGATATTACATCCTTAACTTCTATATCTGCAGAAATATAATCTTCAACATACAATCCTTGATAACCCATTTCATATATCTTATCAATATATGACTTCTGAATAATACTTCCTTTGCTTAATAATAATTGACTATTCTTATCATACAAACTTTTCCCAACATACATACCTTCCATTAATCCATTAACAGGTACAAATCTCATATATTATGTCACCCCTACTTTGAAGTATACACCCTTAGCTTATAAATTGTATATTTATAGTTTATATTTTTATGTCCATAATATCTATTATTGCATAAACTCAAATAATTTGAATAGTTAAAATGGACTATATAGATTATAACATAATTTTGTTATATTCAATAGTCAATTTAGTAATTTTTTAATTATATATGGTAATATTTTTTTTAACTATTAACATAGTTATTTTACAATAATATGACTTTTTAATTATTTAATAAGTATTATTTTGTAAAGTATCATAGTTCTGATATACTTCAAAACAAATGATTTATACCTATTTTGAAATAATGTCATATAACATGTAGATTATGAAACTTTTACTTGCATAAGTGATTTAAAATAATATATAATGGTAATCTAAGGAAATGTATTTATTACATTTAATGATAATATATTAATAAATGAGGTATCTAGAAATGAACAATATGACTAAATATACAAAAATCAAAAGAGTCGCTCTATCAGGAATTCTAGGTAATATTTTCTTACTTGTCATAAAACTTATTATCGGTTTCTTTACCAAAAGTCAAGCTATGATTGCTGATGGACTCAATAGCGCCGGAGATGTTTTTGCATCAACTATTACTTTTATCGGTAATAAGATATCCTCCACTCCTGAAGATGATGAACATCCATACGGTCATGGAAAAGCAGAATACATATTTTCAATGATAATAAGTTTTTCATTGTTTTTTGTGGCATTTTCAATATTCAAGATGTCAGTCGATTCATTAATAAATAAACAAGAATTCACTTATTCACCATGGCTTATATACGTTGCTTTAGCTGCAATTGTTGTTAAATTAGTACTATTCTTCTATTCTATCAATATCGGGAGAAAATATAACAGCTTGTTAGCTATTGCTAACGCTCAAGATCACAGAAATGATATTTTCCTATCATCACTAACATTACTTAGTGTCATTCTTGGTCATTACAATATCTATTTCGTCGATGGAATAGTTGGTGTTTTAATTTCATTATGGATAGCCTATACTGGTGTCTCAATTTTCAACCAGTCATATTCTGTACTTATGGACACTAATATAGATTCAAAAGTGAAAAAAGAAATGGAAAAACGAATTATGGATATAGAAGGACTTGACCATGTAGATAATATCAACTCCAAACCAATAGGTCTTAATTTTATTTTAATAGTAAAAATATCTGTTGATGCCAATATGACAGTATACGAAGGACACTCCATATCAGCACAGATAAAAAAATCTCTCATGGAATTTGACCATATAGAAGATGTAGTTGTTCATGTTAATCCAGCTCAATATCATAGATAATATTATATTGCACATCCCTTTTTGATCTTTATATTAACTTTAGTATTCAAGGGATAATCGCACTTATTATCAGTTTGGATCAAGAATTCGCATATGTTAGTTCTTACATTATATAAATTCACACTTCCCTTATTGAATTTATTGGTAATGGTTCCATTTATTGCTTGATTGTTGTTTTTAGTGAAACATATGTCCTCTGGTCTTACTAATATCGTTTGAGCTTTATGTCTTTTTGAATATTTACATATAGTATTTTGGGGTAGATATTTTTTTATATTATCATAAGAAATCAAATTAGATTTTCCTATGAATCCTGCAACAAAAGTATCTTTTGGTTTCTTATATACTTCACTAGGACAACCTATCTGAAGTAATTTTCCTTTATTCATAATAGCAATTCTATCAGAAATCCTCATTGCCTCTTCTTGGTCATGAGTTACATGAATCATTGTTAGCTTAGTCAGTTTTTGAATTCTTTTTAATTCATCTTGCATTTTTTCTCTTAATTTTGCATCCAGATTAGAGAATGGTTCATCCAATAACAATATGTCTGGCTTCATAATCAATCCCCTAGCTACAGCTGCTCTTTGCTGTTCCCCTCCACTCAATTCAAAAGGATATTTTTTTTCTTTTCCAGATAAACCAACTAAATCTAGTATATTGAATACCTCTTTCTTAATAATCGATTTATTGACTTTTCTTATTTGCAGAGGATAAGCTACATTTTTAAAAATATTCATATGTGGCCAAAGAGCATAATTTTGAAACACTAAACTAACATTTCTCTTTTCAGGAGGAATAAATACCTTCTTAGTTTTAGAAAATAAAACCCTATCATTAAGATTTATATTACCACAATCTGGTTTTTCAAGTCCTGCTATACAGTATAGCAAAGTACTTTTACCACATCCGCTAGAACCTAAAATACTTAACAATTCACCTTTATAAATATCTAAGCTAATATCATTCAAAGCATTGACTTCATTATATTTTTTACTAATACTTCTAATCATACCACTTATCATCATTGTCGTCTCCTAACTTTTTTAATTATAAAATTTCCTATCAAACTCATAAGTATGATGACCACAGCCAAAGCAGACGTCATTTCAAGCCCATAAGAGTTAGATTGTAATGTAAATAACATTACCCCTAGAGTTTCAGTTCCACTACTATATAACAATAAAGATATTGGTATTTCTCTTAATGCAATCAAAAAGCATAGTATCCATGCTGAAGTCATTCCTGGAGCTATCAATGGAATAACAATGTTTTTTAATGTGCAAAACATGCTTGCCCCTGACATTTTTGAAGCCTTTATCAAACTTCTATCCACATTCTCTATAATTCCGCTCATATTTTTTACTGCAATAGGTATAAATAAAGCGATATATGTAATAATAATAATCCATTTGGTTCCATATAACTTAATTGGCTTATTTATGAAACTTAATGTCGCTGCAACAGCTAATACGATATTAGGAAATGCTATAGGCCAAGTAACTACAATCATAAATAGTTTAGTAAGCTTATTCTTATTTATATAGAATAAATATAATACTGCCGAACTTATTATAACCGCTGTTGTTGCTCCTATTATTCCATATGATAAACTATTTATGAAGGATCTGTTAGTATATGGATTAGTAAATAAGGTACTATAATTATTTAATGTAAAGTTGCATAATTGTAATTTCAATCCCCAACGTTTAAGAAAAGATGTCATTATGATACTCATTAAGGGAATACCTGTAACACATAAGCAAAAAAGAATAACTAATAATGAGATTATTTTCTTTCCTTTACCTAATTTAACTAACTGAGGATTCTTAAATTTTTTATTGGTACTACTGGAATATTTCCTTTTACTTATTATTTTTGAATTTATTATATAAATACAAGCAGAAATAATTATCAGCACTACAGATAATACAGTAGCATTCACTAATTCCAAATGAGATAAATATCCAAATATCTTTGTAGTAACTACTTCTTTCCCTATAGGAAGACTTAATGCAGCAGGTACTCCAAAATTAGCCATGGAACGGCTAAAAATCAATATTCCTATAGATAAAATACTGGGTATTATCATAGGTATTGTTATACTCTTAATAACTTTTTTTCTATTAGCTCCATAAACGAAAGCCGCATCTTCATAATCCATAGAATAAGCTTCTAAAGCATTAGATATTGCCATAAAAGCCAAAGGATATAAATGTATAGATAAGACCAATATCACTGATATTATTGAATATGGAAATAAATTATAATCATAATTGAATAATAATTTTAATAATCTACTTAAGTAACCATTCTTAGAAAAAATTTCTATATAAGATATACTGAGAATATAAGAAGGAATCATGAAGCCTATCAAAGCAAATGTTCTAACAAACTTTTTATATTTGAAATCTGTTCGCACAACTAGCCAAGCTAAACTTCCTCCTAATATTATTGAAAAAAAAGTTACTCCTCCCCCTATAATCAAAGTATTCAATAAACTCTTATAGACATATTTATCTTTAAATAACGAAAAAAAAGCATCTATATCAAAGCTTTTAAGAATTAAATTTGTTAATGGATAAATTATTATAATGAAGATTGATAAGAATAATATTATATACATCACAGCTTGTTTACCAAACTGTGATGTGTAATTTATTTTCTTATTGTCCCATGATCTCTTTAACCCCGTCTCTAAGTAAGCTTTCGTTTTCATAAGCGTACCCCCAATCGATGTCTCTAGTATTTATATTTGTAGGAATTCCTTTAGGCAATGATAAATCTTCTCTTACACTAATAAATCCCATCCCTACAGTAATATTTTGCGCTTTCTTTGATATTAAGAAATCTACAAATTTTTCAGCTATTTCTTTATTGGCACTTGGTCTTGAATCATCTTTTATTATTGCAACTGGTCTTTGAATCTTAAGCGCCCCTTCTTCAGGCCAACATATATCTACGGGCATTTTATAACCTTCTTTTTTAGCTTTTGTCTGCAACCTTAATATTGAATCATGTGGTGCAATTCCAACATCAAATTCACCCTCTTGTATTTTAGAAGGTACTTGACCATTAGATTTTGCAAAGAACAATTTGTTTTCTTTTAATGCTTTTATGTAGTCCCAATTATTATCACTCATTTGATATAAACCTGAAGTAATTGCTAAAGCAGTAGATGAATAGTTCGCATTTGCCATTACGACAGTACCTTTATAAGTCTCTTTCTTAAGATCTTCAAATGAAGCGGGTACATTATCATCTTTTAATTTCTCATTGTTATAAGCTATTATTGCATATCTCTCATTTACAATCGTATAATAATTATCTCCTACTTTATATTCGTCTTTTACTTTGTCATATTCTTCAGGAGTATATTTATCCAAATCTCCTTCTTTTTGTAGAGCATGATAAAGCAATGGATCAGAACCCCATACTACATCTGCTTGGATTTGTCCAGCTTGTTTCTCTGTCCATACTTTCTGCCTTAATGGTCCACATCCTAATATTACAAGATCTAGCACATCACCATTTTCATTTTCGAATTCACTTTCTAGTTTATTAAGCATTTGTTCTGGTCCTGATAGATATATAGTTATTTTTCCTTCTTTACCATGATAATTTCCTTTATCCGTCACTTCATTCTCATCAGCATCCTTTGCACACCCTACAAGCATTAAAGAAATAGCTAGCATACATGATATTATAATATTAATTTTACTTTTCATTTTATTCCTCCTACTTTTAATGATAATGAATATCAATTTCGATTAAAGTATAGTATATTTATCTACGTCTGTCAAGACAAATTTTGAATATATTACCATATAATATATATTTCACCTATTCATTTTAAATATAATACATTAATAACATAATTGTATTAGTGTTTTAATTAACATCACATATGACAAGTACATCATTGCATATCTTTATACAAAAAAAAGACTCCATCAGCACCACATAAGCATTTTCCACTAATGAACTCTAAATTCAGAGTATTGTTTGCTGATTAAAGTCTATTCTTTTAATTATATTCACTATTTCATTGTCTAACGGATACTTATATTATCATTAGTTTATCATTAATATAATCGATTACTATTTCACTGCCCTCAGATACATTACATGATATTATTGCTCTACCAATCATTGTTTCAATATTTCTCTGTAGATATCTTTTTAACGGTCTTGCTCCGTATACAGGATCATATCCTTCGTCTACAATATGATTTTTAGCTTTATCGGTTATCCTGATACTAAGTCTTTTCTCAATCAATCGCTTAGAGATTTCATTAATCAATAAATCGACTATATCCATTAAATTATCTTTTGTTAATGGTTTGTACAATACAATTTCATCGACCCTATTAAGAAACTCTGGTCTGAAATATCTATTTAGTGAATTAGACACATCATTTCTAGCTTTTTCACTTATTTCACCCATTGAATTTATTCCTTCTAGTAGATATTCTGATCCAATATTGGATGTCATAATTATTATTGTGTTTTTAAAATCAACTGTCCTACCTTGTGAATCAGTTATACGTCCATCATCAAGTATCTGTAGAAGTATATTGAATACATCTGGATGAGCTTTCTCTATTTCATCCAATAAAACTACTGAATAAGGTTTTCTACGTACCGCTTCGGTCAATTGTCCTCCTTCTTCATATCCAACATATCCAGGAGGTGCACCTATAAGTCTTGATACTGAGAATTTTTCCATATATTCACTCATATCAATTCTTACTATATTGTCTTCTGTATCAAATAACACCTCTGCTACTGCCTTAGCGAGTTCTGTCTTACCTACACCAGTTGGTCCAAGAAATATAAAAGAACCTATAGGTCGCTTAGGGTCCTTAATTCCAGCTCTTGATCTTATTATTGCATCTGTTACAGTCTGTATGGCTTCATTTTGTCCTATTACTCTTCTATGAAGTATATCATTTAGTTTCAATAGCTTTTCTCTTTCACCAGAAACTAATTTACTAAGTGGTATTCCTGTCCATCTAGATATTATTTCAGCTATTTCTTCTTCTGTTACTTTTTGTCTTAATAAAGAACTTTCATTCTTGTTAGCCTCGATATTCTTCTGTTCTTGTTCTAATTGGGCTTTTAATTCTGGAAGACGTCCATATTTTAGCATAGCAGCTTTATTAAGATCATATTCTCTTTCAGCCTTCTCAATATCTCTACCTACTTTTTCTAATTCTTCTTTCAGGTTCTGCACTTTTTCTATGTTTTGTTTTTCGTTTTCCCATTGAACCTTCATAGAATTATAAGTATCTCTATGCTCTGCAAGCTCTTTTTGAATCCTTGCCAATCTACTTTTACTCATATCATCTTTTTCTTTTATAAGTGCTGCTTCTTCTATTTCCAGCTGAATAATTTTTCTAGAAACTTCATCTACCTCCGATGGCATAGAATCCATTTCGGTCCTAATCATTGCACATGCTTCATCTACAAGGTCTATAGCTTTATCTGGCAAAAATCTATCTGTTATATATCTATTAGATAAGACAGCTGCTGAAACTAACGCTGTATCTTGTATCTTGACACCATGAAATACTTCATATCTCTCACTTAGACCTCTTAAGATTGATATAGTATCTTCTACTGTAGGCTCATCTACCATGACAGGTTGAAATCTTCTTTCTAGAGCAGAATCTTTCTCTATATATTTCCTATACTCATCTAATGTAGTTGCCCCAATACAATGTAACTCACCTCTTGCTAACATGGGTTTCAACATATTACCTGCATCCATTGCACCCTCAGTCTTTCCAGCACCTACAATGGTATGAAGTTCATCAATAAATAGTATAACCTCACCATTACTATCTTTAACTTCTTTTAAAACCGCTTTAAATCTTTCTTCGAATTCTCCTCTATACTTAGCTCCTGCTACTAAAGCACCTAAATCCAAAGAAATAATCTTCTTGTCCTTTATTCCTTCCGGAACATCCCCTTTAACGATTCTATGAGCAAGTCCTTCAGCAATCGCAGTCTTACCAACACCAGGCTCTCCAATCAAAACAGGGTTATTTTTGGTTTTCCTTGATAATATCCTGATAGTATGACGAATCTCACTATCTCTTCCTATAACTGGATCAAGTTTATTTTGTCTTGCTTCTTTAACCAAATCATGTCCATATTTGGTTAGAGCTTCATAAGTATTCTCCGGATTATCAGAAACCACTCTCTGATTACCCCTAATCGCCTTAAGAACATTTAATACTTCGTTCTTAGTAATATTGTATTTATTAAGTAAACTAACAACATATTCTTTTTTGTTAAGTTCAAAAAATGAGACGAACAAATGCTCCACAGAAATATACTGGTCGCCTAATTTCTCAGCCTCTTTCAAAGCAGCAACGAATATTTTATCAGTAGTCTCACTAATATATACTTTACCAGCTTCTCGTCCAGGTCCAGATACTCTAGGCATTTTATTAACATAATCCTCTAGTTCAACAATCAATTCATTAATGTTTTTACCCATCTTATCCAAAATCCTAGGTATCAACCCATTCTCCTGTTTTAATAACGCCAACAACAGATGCTCCGGCATAATCTCAATATTACCATTAGAAACTGCAATAGTCTGAGCATCCTTAACTCCCTCTAGACTTTTTTGAGTAAATCTATTCATATCCATAACTATTCACCTCTCAATAACTATCCTATTATTCTCTAATCTTCCAATTAGATATTTCCTGCCACTTCTTCAGCAACTTTATCTCTTCTTTACTTAATTTCTCTGAAACAACTATCTTAGCCACAAAATAGAAATCTCCTGTTTTCTTTCTGCTTTTCAATCCATTATTTTTTAATCTGAATTTTTTACCTGATTGGGTTCCTTTAGGTATTTTAATCTGCAAATTCTTATCCAGAGTACTAACTGGTATTTCAGCACCAAGAGCCGCTTCCCATGGTGCGATATTTAAATCTTTATAAATATCATACCCATTCAGACTATATTCTGCATCTTCTACAATATGCACCTTTATCAGTAAGTCTCCATTAGGTCCACCATTATATCCTTTGCTTCCTTGCCCTTTCAACCTTATCTTCTGACCTTCAGTGATTCCTTTAGGTATGCTAACATCTAATTGGTGTCTATTACCCATCTCATCACCGACAGTTATTTTTTTAGTCGAACCAAAATAGCTATCTGATATGGCAATATCCAGTTCTGCCTCTGCATCCTGCCCTTTGACAGCTCTAGGCTGTCCACCATACTGCTGCCTCCTGAATCCACCCATAGATGAAGAAAAACCTCCCATATTACCAAATCCCCTAAAAGTACTTTTACCAGTATTACCAAATCCATTAGCTCTAAATATAGAATCGAAAACTGATCTTAATATATCTTCATCACCACTCCATGAGCTAGTATCCTGAGAATAATATCCTCCACCACTTTCCCACTGATTACCGAATTGGTTGTAAGCTTTTCTTTTTTCTGGATCTTTCAGAACATTATAAGCCTCATTAATTTTTTTAAACTTCTCTTCTGCTGCTTTTGATTTATTTGAATCTGGATGATACTTATGAGCTAGCTTTCTGTACGCCTTCTGTATTTCTTTATCGGTAGCTTCTTTTGTAACACCCAGTGTTTTGTAATAATCTTCAACGCTATTTGGCATAACGTACACCTCCTATTTTTTTTCCATTACTATTTTAAGAACAAATTAAGATTCTTAAGATGATGATAATATATCCTATCAATCTGACTAAAAACATTCTCCATATCATAATTATTAAAATAATAATTCATTGAATCATCTATCATCAATAAATAACAACTTAAATATTCTGCTATCGCCTCATCATCCATTTTTTCCAAAGGTATTCCGCGTAAAAATTCTCTAGAAAATCTATTATTGGAATTCGTATATGTCTTATTGATAATTTCTCTTTGATATATCTGTGGGAATCTCTTTTTATCAATATAACAGATCCCTTTGAAAAACCTTTCTAAATGCTCATTAAGTTCTTCTGACTTAGACCTTGAATTTATCTTAAGCACCGCATATCTTTCTTCATTATTTCCTACATAAAATTCAAAACTATATCTAATACTAGGTCTATATTTATATTTTATAAAAGTACCGAACTGCAAACTTCCATAATCATTTTTAGATTTAACTTGAATACTATCTGTTTCAACTAATGCAGATATTCTATTTATAATATTAGTTACTTTTTGTTGGGGCGTCAATAGTCCCAATTTCTCAGCTAACATATCGTTAATTAACTGTGATCTATTAGTATTCTTAATATATGATAATCTATCAATAGCTTCAACAATCTCATCAAACAACACTATACTATAAATACTCTTTTTCATATTTATCAACCCTTCTAATAACACTATCATATGTTATTACACATATATAGTATACCTCATTAAATAATTTGTCAACCTCTTTATATAAATTCAATTACATTTTTGGTTATTATTTTATATTACTATTTTACATATATTAACCCTTATTATACTAATAATATATAATTTAATTTTTACATTATTATTACTTACAATAAACTTAATAAATTAAACCTATAACTAAAGGACCATCCCACCTTACCATTTAAAAACATCAATAAAAAAGCAACTATACGTTAATAGAAATAATCTAATATCATATAGTTACTTAATGAATATTTATCTATATATGCTTAAAACGTAGGACTTTCCTATAAGATAAAAAAAAGCTAGCATCACGCTAGCTTATACCCAAAATATCTCTTACTGTTTCTTTCATCTTATCCTTGCCACATAATCTCTTATGCCTAACCTCTGCATTAATAATATCTTTAATGGCGTTAGGAACTTCAACTCCTGTAAGCTCGTTCATCTTCTCAATCAATTCAAAATCATCATATTTCTCATAACTCTTATCAATTGCCTTCATAACACTACGAGTAAACTTATACGGACTTGCAGTAGAAGCAATTACAGTCTTTCTAGTGTCTCCAGTATCATTTTTATATTTTTTATAAACACAACTACCAACAGCAGTATGAGAATCAATCAAATACCTAGAATTATCATACACTTCTTTTATCGTAGCATAAGTTTCATCAGTGGTTGCATAATTTCCATAAAAACTCTTTAACCCTTTCTTCATATCATCAGATATTTCATATTCACCATTACTAGCTAAAGAATCCATAAGATTATTAATGATACTTTCACTATTACCGGATATCTTATATAACAATCTTTCCAAATTACTTGAAATCAATATATCCATAGAAGGAGAAATAGTCAAAACGAACTCCCTGTTTTTATTATATACACCTGTATTCATAAAATCATACAACACTTTATTATCATTTGATGCGCATATTAATTGATTAATTGGCAATCCCATATTTTTTGCATAATAAGCAGCTAATATATTACCGAAATTACCAGTAGGCACAACAACATTAATCTCTTCTCCTAATTTAATATCTTTATTCCTTAACATATTAGTATAAGCATAAAAATAATAAACTATCTGTGGTATCAATCTTCCTATGTTGATTGAATTGGCTGATGAAAATCTATAACCATTATCATCCATTAATTTAACAAAATCTGAATTATTGAATATTTCTTTTACTCCATTTTGAGCATCATCAAAATTACCCTCTATGCCGACTACATATGTATTTTCACCTTTTTGAGTAACCATTTGATGTTTCTGTATTGGACTTACTCCATCCTTAGGATAGAATACGATAATCTTAATTCCTTCTACATCAGCAAATCCAGCTAAAGCAGCTTTTCCTGTATCTCCAGAAGTAGCTGTAAGAATTACTATTTCCTTATCGATATTCTGTTTTTTTGCAGATACTTTCATTAGATATGGTAAAATTGATAATGCCATATCTTTGAATGCGATAGTAGAACCATGAAACAGTTCTAAATAATATGCTTTATTTTTCTTAACGAGAGGAGCGATCTCTCTAGTATCAAATTTATCATCATAGGCATTATCTATACAATACTTCAATTCTTCTTCACTAAAATCAGTCAAATATAATTTCATTATTTCATAAGCTAAATCTTTATATTCTAGATTTATCAAATCTTCTATAGGCTTATCCAGTTTAGGAATCTCATTAGGTACAAACAATCCCCCATCACTTGCTAACCCCTTAATAATAGCTAGTGAAGCCTGTATATTCTTTTCACCACCACGTGTACTTTTATATAATGTATTCATGAATTTCATTCCTTTATGATGTTTTTTAAGATTATATCATAATATTTGTTTTTATACAATAGTAAAACAAAGGGTCAAAATTCATATAAATAGACCAAACACGCTACACCTCATAAAAATTTCAACAAAAAATAGGCAATCTCAAGATTGCCCATTATATATATAATTATTTATCTACTTAAAAAATTCATGTCCTCCATATTCATATACTTTGGTAAGATGACTATCAAACCAACTCATTGCCTTCTGTGAAGCAAGAGACCTTGCGGCAAAGTATAATGCACCATTTGAGTAATCTTCACCATCAAATGCACTTTCAACAGCTTTTTTCGTACTATCCGTAACTGTTACAGAATAATATCTTCCGTCACTTATTGGTGAAAACTGTACTTTTCCATTGTTACTCTGATGTATAACACCATAAATGTCATTTGGAAACTTTGAACTTTTTACTCGATTCATTACGACATTCACTATTAATATTTTTCCAGTTAAATCTTGACCAGTAGCTTCAGCTTCTACAATCCGTGTCAAGGCTTCATAATCCTTAGCTGAAATATTAACTAATTGGTCTTTTGGTTCTTCTGGTTTATAACTTGCTGTACGTAGCTGTCTTTCATCGCTATTATCCAGCGGCTCTTTCATAGGTTTTAAAATATTTTCTTCACTTTCAAGAACTTCTTCTTTTATTTCTTCTGTTTCTTCTACACTCAATATATCACTAAGACTATCAGTAAGCTGAGCAGTCCCTATATTCAGTGCAAGATAAGCTTCCTCTTCTTCAATAGACTTTACATCCGAAACATCCGTTTCTTCCTCAGTATTCTCCTCTAAAGCTGCTACTACATTAGTATGCGAACCAAAGAATCCGTTAACTCCTAAGTAGAGTACAGTTACCATCATACAACCTGTCAATACTATTAACCCGTTAGTATATGCTTTCTTTGGTATATGCTTTATTGAAGAAAATATGTCCTTTAGAAGATTCTTTACTTTAAACATAATTTTTCTCCTTTTTACTATAGACAATTTCATAATATTTAAGACAATCTAGCATGTTATATGAAATTGAATTTTTTAACAAGCTTGTAATACTTTCTTAACATTTTGCTTGTCATAGCGATTATAGTAAAACATACATAATGTGTCAACTAACATCTAAATATTTTGGTACATTTTATTTTTTTTCAGAATTTTCAATTAATGTTTTCATGCACTTTATATTTATTTACTATTTTTTCCAATTGTTATTTTGTTATATTTAACACACCAAAAAATTTTTTTGTGTAAATTATCAAATACAATTTTGTTAGTAATTATATGTATACTTTTTCGCTTCCAATTTTTTCTAATTATTTACAATACAAATATTGTATTTTTTTGTATTAAAACAATATAATATAATAACAATAATTATCCGATATATATTTTATTGAAAACATGTTATTATATATGTATTCAACATGCCAACGTCTTAGCATCTAGATTGTTCCCGATATATTTAGTTTTATACATAAAGTTTTTGAAAATATATATTTGGATATAATTGAGAAAGGATAAAAGACCTAATGACTTCATTAAAAGGTGTTTCAAAAGCTACCAAAAAAGACGGTACTCTATATTATAGATCTTCAATCACATACAAGAATAAACACATAAGCTTAGGTAGTTATAGATATGAAGCATATGCACATGAAGCTTACCTAGAAGCTAAACATGTTTTGAATTCCAGTGTAACCATTTTTGATTATGAAGATACTAGTTTACTGTCTTTTGAAAAACATGTGATGTTAATTAATTTCAGAGATAACAAATACTACATAAAGAACCCTATTTATCTTCATAAATATTATTTCTCTTATTTTATAGATATGAAAACCGAGCTGACATTTGATGTAGATGATTTATTTTATTATTCCAATCATAAGATTTTTAGAAAGAGAGGGTATCTATTTGTTAATGATTACGGTATGCAGGTTAACATCTTATCAAGATACGGAATCAAGAATTTTGCTGTAGAGGGAAAAGACTATCATTTTAAAGACGGTGACAACAACAATATGAGATACCATAATATTATTATAATCAACAAATACTATGGTATTGAACGAATGACAAATCAAAATGAATACCTATACCTAGCAAAAATACGAATAAACGGATATATGAAGATAGGAACATACAAAACAGAAATAGAAGCTGCTATAGCTTATAATAAAGCAGTAGATTTTGTTCTTTCCAATAATATATCTACTATTAAATATAATAAAAATTTCATATCAGAAATTGATTCATACGAGGAATATACTAAAATATATGATTCAATCAAATTACCCAAAAAAATCTTATCCTTACACCAATAACTATTATTTACATTTTATTATTATGATTTACAAACATACATTATATAGTATAAGACTTATAGAAATATAAGAAGGATAAAAAATACTCTTATCCTTCTTATATTATTTTGTTACAACATTTCTTGGAGTACCTTTTATATAGGAAGCAATATTTTCTTTTATCTCAATAATCACCCTTTGTCTAGCTTCCACACTAGCCCAAGCTATATGTGGTGTAATGAATAACTTACCACTATCTTGTATATCCAATAATGGATTACCTTCATTGATAGGTTCATGTTCCAGTACGTCAATTCCTGCTCCAGCAATCAACTCTTCTTTTAGAGCTTTTGCAAGATGGTTTTCATTTATTATTCTTCCTCTGCCCAAATTAAGAATAACAGCAGTATCTTTCATATTAATAAATTCCTTATATGTTATAAGGTCATCTGTATTCTCATTTAGGGGTGCATGTATGGAAATAATATCAGAAGTTCTTATTAATGTGTCTAGATTAACTTTTTCATATTCTGTACTATGATTATTACCTGATGTAGAATAATATATCATTCTGCAACCAAAGCAACTAGCTACATCTGCAACTCTTTTTCCTATTGTACCTAATCCTATTATCCCCCATGTCTTTCCATTAATCTCATTATATTTGTTTTCAAAATGCGAAAACACACTATCTCCAACATATGTTCCTGATTTAACATATCTATCATAATACGATAGATTCTCATATAGATAAAACAGTAATGCAAAAGTATGTTGTACTACACTTTCAGTTGAATATCCCACTACATTAGAAACAACTATGCCATGAGCATTAGTGTAATTTTTATCTACATTATTAGTTCCTGTAGCTGTTAAACATATTAATTGTAGATTTCTAGCATATTTTAGATTACTCTCATCAAGAACTATTTTATTGGTTATTATGACATTAGCATCTTTTATTCTTTCTACAACTTGTTCCTTAGATGTAAATCCATATACTTCTACTTCTCCGAAATCATCATAGACGGATAGATCAAGATCATCACCTAATGTATTCGCATCTAAAATTACTATTTTCATAGTTATTCTCCTTTTAATAATTTTGTTACACTACCATAATACTATCTAGAATTATATAAATCAATAATTATCAATAAGTAATTAAGATATATTTTCATCTATTGGGTAATCCTAATTATTTATTAAATAAAAAACAGGCACTAAGATATTATAAGTACCTGTTTCTATGTTTTATTTAACTAATTCATTATACAAACCACGTTTTACATAGTGTGTATGCAATAGTTCATGTGATTTGTGTCCTAGAGGTTTACCTAAATAATCTTCATACAATTTAACTATAAATGGATTTTCATGAGATTTTCTTAATTCTTTACCTTCATCTTCTCTATATATAGCCTGCATCCTCTTTTCTCTTACATCTTTAGTTGTTGGTCTTGGCTGACCTCCACCACTAAGACATCCCCCTGGACATGCCATTATTTCTATAAAATGATACGGGCTAATACCATCTTTTATTTGTTGAAGAAGGATTTTTGCAGCAGCAAGACCACTTGCAACAGCTACTTTAACTGTCTGCCCTTCAAATGCTTTATATTCATCTGTAGTCTTTTCTAGATATAATTCTCCTTCTTTTATGGATTGTAGACCCATAACCTCTTTCACATGTAAGTTCTCAAATGGTAATTCATTTCCTGTTAGTATTTCAAAGACTGTTCTTATAGCAGCTTCCATTACACCACCAGTAGTACCAAATATATCTGCTGCACCAGTTGAAATACCAAAGGGATTATCAAATTTACCGTCGGGAAGATTTCTGAAATCTATACCCGCCGTTTTTATCATTTTAGCACATTCTCTTGTAGTAAGTACAGCATCAACATCCTTTTTCATTTCTTCTCTGGTTATCTCATATTTCTTAGCTGTACATGGCATAATAGATACAACATATATATCATCTGGGTCAACGTTTATCTTCTCAGCATAATATGATTTAGCTATTGCTCCCAACATCATATGAGGTGATTTGCAGGATGATAGATGAGCTAACTGCTCTGGAAATCTGTTTTCTATATATTTGATCCAACCTGGACTACAGCTTGTTATCATAGGAAGTGCGACTTCCTCACTATTAACGAATTTGCCAAGTCTTGCTAATAACTCATTACCTTCTTCTATAATAGTAAGGTCAGCAGCGAAGTTAGTATCAAATATATCATCAAATCCAATTTCTCTTAGAGCCGAAGCCATTTTACCAGTAACCAGTGTACCTGGCTCATAACCGAACTCCTCACCTAATGAAGCCCTAACAGCAGGTGCAGTCTGAACAATTACTCTCTTACCCTCTTCACTCAACATTCTCCATACATCTTTTATGGAATCTCTTTCACTGAGGGCATCCACTGGACAGACTGTAGTACATTGTCCACAATATGTACAATTGATATCATTAAGATTCAATCCTTCAGTAGGACCAACAAAAGTATCAAATCCTCTATTTTGATTATTAAGGATTCCTACACCTTGTACTTCATTACACATAGTTACACAACGTCTACATAGAACACACTTGGATAGATCTCTAACAATACATGGATTGTTATCGTCTATATAGCATCTAGACATTTCACCTTCATATGTATTATCTGTTATACCTAATAATTCACCTAATTCTTGAAATTCACAATGCCTGTTTCTATCACAGCTAAGGCAATCTTTCGGATGGTCTGAAAGCATTAGCTCATATAATATCTTTCTTGCTTGTCTCACTTTTTTAGTATTGGTATGAACCACCATACCATCTGTAACTTTTGTCATACATGCTGCTTGAAGAGTTTTTGCTCCTTCTACCTCAACAGAACATATTCTACAAGAACCATTTTTGTGAACATCTTCAAGGTAACAAAAATGAGGAATTAGAATACCATTCATCTTAGCAGCTTCTAAAATTGTAATATCTTCAGGTACTTCAAATTCTTTATTATTAATTGTTATTTTTACCATTACTAATCCTCCTATCTTTTGTCACATCTTAAACATCTCATAGATTCTGCGATAGCATTCAATCTATGGAATCCTTTAGATATCTCTTTAAAGTTATTTTTTCTATCTTCTGGTAATATATTATCCATTTCAAATCTCATATGTTCAGACACCTGAACTTCTGCATCTGGTTTTGGAATTTCAATATCTTCTCCTGTATTTAAAACTCCATCTCCGCCTAAGAACTTATCCATAGAAATAGCAGCTTCTTTACCATCTGCAATCGCCCATATAACAGTATCTGGTCCTCTTACTACATCACCACCAGCAAATACTCCTTCAATATTAGTCATTTTACTCTTATTATCAACTACAAATGTACCCCATTTAGTCATTTCAACTTCATCTTTATTAATGAATGGTAGATCAGAATGTTGACTAACAGCAGGTATAATCATATCAAAATCCATTTCAAAAGCTGACCCTTCAATTATATGAGGTCTCCTTCTTCCTGTAGCATCAAATTTGCCTTGCTCTAATCTAACTAATTTAATTTTCTCTACAGAATCTTCTCCCATAATCTCTATTGGTGATACAAGAGTATGAATGATGATGCCTTCTTCAAGAGCTTCATCTATTTCTCTTCTTTCAGCTGGCATATCATCTATGTTTCTTCTGTAAAGGATATGTATTTCTGGAGCACCTAATCTAAGAGCAACTCTTGCGGCATCTATTGCTGTATTACCTCCACCAATTATTGCGACTTTCTTACCTACCTTTACATCTTTTCCTTTATTGACGTCTTTAAGGAAATCAAGTCCATGATACACTCCATCTAAATTTTCACCTTTAACATTTATCTTATTAGAATACTGAGTACCCGTTGCTACATAAATGGCATCATTGTCTTCCTTAAGTTTTTCAAAACTTACGTCAATACCAACTTCAGAGTTAAGTACAATTTTCACACCAGCTTGCTCTATAGTCTTAATCTCTTTTTGCAATATATCCCTTGGAAGTCTGTATTCAGGAATACCATATCTTAAGATACCTCCAGCAGTATCATGGGATTCGTATACTGTAACATCATAACCAAGTCTTGATAAATAATAACCACATGTAAGACCTGAAGGACCTGCTCCAATAATACCTATTGATTTACCTTTAGGTGGGAATTTGAGATCATTAAAAGGTTCATCTGATTCTAGAATGGTATCAGCAATATACCGCTTAAGATCTCTAATAGCAAGTGCTTCATCCAACTGTGTCCTTCGGCATTTGCTTTCACATGGATGAGTACATACTCTACCACATACCGCTGGAAATGGATTATCTTTACGAATTAGGTTATAAGCATCTCTTAATCTATTAGCAGCAATAAGACTTATGTAACCTGGAACATTAACTCCTGCTGGACAGGCATTCTGACAAGGTGATATGAAAAGGTCAGTACACACGCCTGCTCGACATCTCTTATCCCTTATATGTTCTTCATATTCTTCTCTAAATTCTTTAATTGTACTAAGTACAGGATTAGGAGCAGTTTGTCCAAGACCACAAAGCGCAGTTTCTTTTATGGTTTCACCTAATTCAATAAGCTTTTCAATATCTCCTTCTTTTCCTTCACCTCTAGTTATCCTCTCAAGGATTTCAAGCATCCTCTTAGTACCAAGTCTACAAGGAACACATTTACCACATGACTCTTCTTGAACAAATTCCATGAAAAATCTTGCTACGTCAACCATACAGTTATCTTCATCCATTACAATAAGTCCGCCAGAACCCATGATAGCTCCTTTTGACTTTAATGAATCATAATCTATAGGTGTATTAAGGCAATTACTAGTCAGACAACCTCCCGATGGTCCACCAGTCTGAGCAGCCTTAAATTTCTTTCCATTCTTAATACCACCACCTATATCATATATGATGTCCCCTAGTGTTACACCCATAGGCACTTCAACTATACCTGTATTATGGATAGCACCTGCCAAAGCAAATACTTTTGTACCACTGCTTTTTTCTGTTCCAAAAGTTTTGAACCAGTCTGCACCATATAGCATGATATAAGGTACATTGCCGAACGTCTCCACATTATTGATGATAGATGGTTTGTCAAACAAACCTCGATCAGATGGGAATGGTGGTTTTTGTCTTGGTTCTCCTCTTTTTCCTTCTATTGAATTCATTAGAGCTGTCTCTTCTCCACATACAAAAGCTCCTGCTCCTATACGGATTTCAATATCAAAAGAAAAACCACTATTCATAATATTATCTGATAATAGTCCATATTCTCTAGCTTTTTCTATAGCAATATTCAATCTCTCAACAGCCAAAGGATATTCTGCACGTACATAAACATAACCTTTATTAGCTCCTATAGCATAACCAGCTATAGTCATACCTTCTATAACTGCATGAGGATCTCCTTCTAACAAACTTCTGTCCATAAAAGCTCCTGGGTCTCCTTCGTCAGCATTACATATAACATATTTTTGGTCTGACTCAGACCTTGCTGCGAATTCCCATTTTAATCCCGTTGGGAAACCACCACCACCTCTACCTCTTAATCCAGAATCTTTCATCACTCTTACTACTTCTTCTGGAGTTTTATTTTCAAAAATGTTCTCTAATGATAGATAACCATCATGAGCTATGTATTCATCTATTGAACTAAAATCAATTTGTCCACAATTTTTAAGTACAATTTTTTTCTGTTTTTCAAAAAATGGTATCTTGTGGAGTTTATGTATATGTTTTTTTGAATTTTCATCATAGTAACATTTTCTTTCTACTACTTGTCCACCTATTATATGTTTTAGTACTATCTCTTCCATTTCCTCAGGTTGCAATTTAATATAGTAGATATTTCCCGGTTCTACTAAAAGTGAGGGACCAAGATGACAGGCTCCTATACATCCAGTTTCAGTAATTAATACTTTATCATAACAATTATATCTTTTTAAAGCTTCTACTAGAGCATCTTTTACATCTTTACAATTTGAAGAAATACAACCAGCACCAAAACATACATGTAAGTTATATTGATATTTTTTTGTCATTTCATCAAATTCATTTTTGATTTGTTTTAAATCACTTATATTCATTATTTTTGCCATGACTTCATCTCCTTCAACTAATATTTCTCTAGTATTTCGCTAAGTTTATCTGGATTTACCTGCTTGTACACAGTATCATTAATTGATATAGCAGGAGCTAAACCACAGGCTCCAATACATCTCATCACTTCTAGAGTAAATTTTTGATCTTCTGTAGTCTCACCTACTCCAATGCCTAATATTTCTTGTAACTTATCCAGGATTTTTTTACCACCTCTGACATAACATGCTGTCCCTAAACAGACTCTTATAGTATACTTTCCTCTTGGGGTAGTTGAGAAAAATGAATAAAAACTTACAACACCAGAAACTTCTGATAAAGGCTTGTCTAATCCATCTGCAATTAATTTTTGAATGTTAATAGGTAAATAGCCATAAATAGTTTGAGCAATATGCAATACTTGTATTAAAGATCCTTCCTTGTTTTTATACTCATCAATAAATTCTTCTATTATGGCTATTTTTTCTTCTTCACTCATATCTTCGCATTGACATTTTTTTAATTTATCCATATCTACTCTCCTTACTATTGTTTACTTGAAACAGTTAATAAGTTTAATCCATTTGTAATTTGATTATTATTTTATCAATATCTTTCAACTGTTTCCTTAATAGTCTAATTTTTTCTTCATGCTCTTTAATGGAATCTAGAATATCCTGTTTTTTATTATCAAATTCTTTTAGCTGAGGTACTCTGATTTCTTCAATTTTTTGATTGAGTTCAGTGAGTTCTTTCTTGTAACGTTCCCAAGTGCTTTTCAGATTCTTATCATAATCCCCTCCTTCAATATATTTTTTGATGCAATTGATGTCATAAATTAGTTGACTCTTTTTCTTTAAATAACTAATTACTTCCTCCATGAATCACACCCCTTAAGATTTTTTTGCAATTACTAATAAACCTTATTATTATAAAGTTATAGTAATTGCTTTATATGAATGAATACCTTAATTAGATAAAAAACTCCAATATAAATATTCAATCATTTCAAAATTGCGAATATTATCTAGTATCACCATGATGTGAAGATTCTGATAGTTAAAAATTTAAATAGCTATCCTATGAATAATGATAATATTATTATTTTATTTAGATTGTATTATTGAGTATATATAAGAAAAAATATTATTAGGTTTAGTGATATGACTTTTTGCACTATCAAAGTTAATTTCAGATAAGTTATTGAGCATCTATATAGAAATAATTATGTAAATATTAGTATATATAAGACAAACAAAAAACAATTAATTAAAATATATATAATATATTATATTAATCTACTAACAGTTTTAAGATAAAAAGACTATATAAACTAATTATATTAAGAATAAACTTAATCTACTTTAGCATAGCAATGTAATAATGTTATATAACTATGAAATTATAACTTTTTTACATTTTTTCCCTAATGAAATTATGCTGATGTTTATAGTATAATACAATTTTAGATATTTTCCAAGTAAATATTTTAAAATTATAATTATTATTTGTTATTCAAACTGCTAGTTACCTTCTTTTTATTAAATTTATTTCTAATCAGAGCTATTATATATAGTAAAACAGGTATTACACCTTGTATTATAACAAATGGTGTAACAAATATATATGCAATCTGATATTTTAACAATTCAAGGTTGTCCCATAATACATATGATAAAACAACTAATAATATTCCTATTGGAATTGCTAAAATTTTGAACTTCTTGATATTCAGCCATTGTCCTAAAGCTAGAGTTGCACAATAATGAAATACCACTATCTTCATATATACTCCAGCAATCCACATAAATAATATTATGGCATCCAGTCTTTCTAAGAATCCCACACTTATATATCTAGTTAATGAAAGATATGGATAAGTTAAATATTCAGTATTGGCACCAAAAGTAGCAACTATTATCAGATTTATGAATGCACCCAATACTCCAACAATAAGTAAAGCTATGGTTATCGGCTTTTTAATCTTTTTTTGTTCGTTAATATATGGTATAAACATAGCTAGAACCACTACCTCAGTAAACCATAGCAGATTCCTATATCCTCCTGTAATAATCGGCTCTATTCCATTATCAAGGATAGGTAATATTCTTGTAAAATCAGTATCTTTCAATGAAAATGCTAGTATAGCTAATATGGATAACATAAATATGGGAAATATAATCTGATTTATCCTTATTATTACTTCCAAACCTTTATAGACACCATAAATAGAAGGTAATATTATACCGATTACGAAAAATAAGATAGGGGTCTTACTCATGAAAGCTCCAGCTAAGAGTTCAGCGAATTCTCTTAGTATGAATGCATTTATATATATGAAATGGATGCAATAAGCAAACCCTATTATCTTACCAGGTATCTTACCGATTATATCTTTACTATATTGTATGATTGTTTTGTCTTTATACATATTTCCTAAATTAGCTACGGAATAAGCAACTATGAAACCAAATATTGTAGTTATCAATACAGAAATCCATCCATCTTGTTTAGCTTCTTTATAAGTTATAGTTGGTAAATATAATATTGCAGTTGGTCCTATAGTTGTGATAATTATCCCAACAACACTTCTATACGATATTTTTCCATCTTCAAACATCACTTACATTCCTTCATCTTTTTTACTTTTTGATATTAGACCAGTTCTCTTGATATTCATATCAACATTTATTTCAATTGGTGTAGTCAAGAATATGTCTTCCCAATATTCTTTTATCTCTTTCCACAATTCGGGTTCGTACTTATGGATAATCTCTCCAAAGCCAAATACATCTGCATTAAGTTCTTTTCCCTTGACTAGAGAGCTTTCCATCTGAGTTTTTACCAGATGTTCCAATTCCTTTTCTATTTCATCTAATGACTCAACTTTAGTTAAATCAATATGCTCGTTGGCTTGGGCAAGAATATTCTGTGATGACACGTCAATTACAATTTTTTCCAGATTATCATTTTTGACTACTGGTTTGACTTTTGTTTTGCTACGTAAAGTTTCTATGAAAACGAAATCCTTTTTATCTTTTGGATAATTTATTCTAGAAACGCAACTGTTAAGCTCATCTATTATCCATAGCAATCCTCTGGTTTGTTCTGAATCGAACCATCCGATAAGTTTGTTTTCTTTGAATATACCAGTATCTTTTAACTCCAAGTTACTTGTGACTTTTTCTGTATTATCATCTTTGATAGTATTGATGCCAGTTACATAGCAACTATTGTTCTTCTCTGAACTCATGAGATAATATTTGTGTAAATCCACTTTGGCACTTTCACCATGTTCATATGAGTTTTCTATCATATCTTTGATGTTATATGCTTGAATAACTTCTAAGTCAACTGTTTCTGCCATTAATATATCCTTTGCCTTGTCTTTGGTAACCAGCAGATAGGTTCTTTGCCTTATTTCATGATCTCTTTCTAATATATCCAATATAGGAGATATACCTTTCCTTGCTTGTTCTTCTCCAATAACAATTACTGCTATATGAGGCCAATACCCATGTCTACCAGTTTGAAGTACGAAATTTCTATTTGCATCAATAAGCGAACCACCTATAGCTTCAATATTCTGAGTAGGACTTTCCTCTCCTCTTTTTCCTGTCTGAGATTCAATCTTCATTTCTCTGTGTAGTATAACCTGCATAGTCAATAATAGATTTTCTTCATCATAACTGTCTATGCCCACCCCGGATAAGATTGATATTTCATCTAATTCTTTTTTACTCCAGCAACTGGTTAATAATAACATCTGTACTATTATCATTATTATCAATGGAACCTTAACTTTCATGTTATATATATCTCCTCTTGATTTTCTCTATTACAATCAATGTAATTGGAATACCAGCCTGAATAGAAACATTAAAGTAATAATTAAATGATTTGATATAATCTTTTAATTCTACCAAGCTCTTCCATGCTACAGTTGATATGACGATAAGAATAATGCCTACAGGTATAGATAGTTTCCTATAATCCTTAACCTGGAATAATTGACTAATAGAAATAACCGAACAATAGTGAAGAACGACAATCTTGACGAAAACTCCTCCTATCCATAAGAACATGATTATGGAATCAAGTCTTTCAATAAAACCTAATGCAGTTATATATCTGGCAAATGATAAAAAGGGATAAATCATTATTTTTGTCTGACAGCCAAACGTAGTTATTATGCTGATATTTACTGATAGAATCAGAAAACTTGTCAAAATAACAGCTAGATATGACGTTTTACCTACTTTTTGTGGGTTATTTATAAAAGGCATAATGATTACTAGTATCATTGGTTGGCTAAACCAACTCATCTGTCTCGTTGCCCCTTTTAACACAGGAACAAAACCATCCTCCATTATTGGTTGTAGATTACTGAAATTCATATCTTTTATTCCTAATATTATGATTATCACAACTGCACCAATAAATATGGGCAAAATAATCTGAGCAGTTCTCCCAATCACTTCTATACCCTTATATACTCCAAATATGGAGGGCAACATGATACCTATAGTAAAAAACAATATAGGTGTTTCCATCATGAAAGGTCCCGCCAAAAATTCTGAGAATTCTCTAATCACTGTACTATTAAGATTAATGAACATTACACAATATATTAGACCAATAGTTTTTCCAAAATATTTTCCAACTATATCTACACTATACTCAATTATAGTTTTATCAACAAACATCAAATTCAGTTTATTGATTACGAATGTTAAAAATAAAGAATATACAGTTACTACTATAATACTGATCCAACCATCTTGTTTAGCTTCTTTATATATCAAAGTAGGAAGATATAATATGGCTGTAGGTGAAATAGTCATAATAATCAGACTAACTATTTGTTTATATGAAATCTTACCGTTCTCATTCATCATATACTCCATTCAAAAAATTATTATTTCCAATTTACTACCTATTAGTATCAATAGATCTGTCAGAAGGCTTCTTTTTGTTTTTACTGATGATCTGAGACCTTGAAGTCATCATCCACAAAGGAGCTCTGATTATTGAATCCTTCATGTCTTTTGCATTTCTAGGTCCAAATGGTGACATATATGGTGCACCAAATGATCTAATACTTACTAAATGTAATAATAAAAATATTGTCCCTACAAGCATACCAAATAGTCCACCTACTGCTGCGAGAATCATAAAAATAAACCTTAGAATTGTAATAGAATCATTAAGTGAATATATTACAAATGTAGCAATCCCCGTCAATGCAGTAATCATAACTGCTGGATTACTTACAAAGCCTGCTTCTACCGCTGCTTGACCTAGTACAAGCGCTCCAACTATACTTAGTGCTTGACCTATTTGCTTTGGCATTCTGATTCCTGCTTCTTTCAGAACTTCAAATAGTATTGACATTATCAATATTTCTATGAAAGCAGGGAATGGAACCCCTTCTTTAGAAGCTGCCATAGTTATAAATAAGTGTGTAGGAAGCATTTCTTGATTATATGTCTGTGCTGAAATATAGAATCCAGGTAAAAAAACTACAATGATGATTGATAATATCCTGATTATCCTTGTAAAAGTAGCATAAAAAGGTCTTGTATAATAATCTTCAGTAACTTGTATGTTCTCAACAAATAAATAAGGAACCGTTAAGGCAATAGGAGAACCATCAACTAATATGACAATTCTTCCTTCTAATAATTTACCTGCCGCTTGATCAGGTCTTTCAGTATTTCCTATGGTAGGAAATAGACTTATTGGTTCATCTTCTATTAGCTGTTCAATATAGCCTGAGTCCAATATACCATCTATATTGATTTTATTGATTCTTTCCTTTACTTCTTTAACTATCTTATCATTTGCTATACCTTTAATATACGCTATAACTATATCAGTCTTAGTAAATTCACCGCAATTAATTAAATCAAACATCAACTTAGGTGTTTTGATTCTTCTTCTTAATAGCGCTGTATTAAGAAGAAGAGTTTCTGAAAATCCTTCTCTAGGACCTCTGACAACTGATCCGTTTATAGGTTCACTAATGCCTCTATCTTCCCATCCTCTAGTATCAAGTTCAAAAGCAATACTATATCCATCAATGAGCATTACTGATTCACCTGATAATATAGCTTCAAATACTTTATCCATATTATCAATATTTTTAATATCAGTCATGGTTATAATACTTTTTTTAATATATTCTAAAAAATCTTCTTTTAATTTTATATCTTCATGCATTACTCTTTTTAGAATATCAAAATCCAGGACACTAAGATTAACTAACCCATTAATTGAAATTACTATTGCCGGAACACATATTTTACTCCCTATATTAATTTCACGATAAATGATATCATGACTATTGCCGAATTCTTTTTTAATATAAGCTATATTAGTTTGAAGGTTAGTAGATATTTTTCTATTGTACTTATTGATATTCTTTTTATTTTTATTTGATGTTTTATTAAAACTCTTATTGATAAATTTCTCGATATATTTATTCATGATTTTCATCCTTACTATATTTATATAGCTATTATTTGGATAACTATAAAAAATATTCCATAAATGAAAAATTAAATCTACTATAACGTAAATAAACCCCTGAGTTTAAAACTCAGGGGTACTGTTAATACTAATTATCTTTAAATTTTGGTCTACTCTTGTCATACACATAATCAACATCGAACAAGTCTTCTAATTGATTCTTACCATAATGCATTCTGAATCCATCCAAATTACATCTATCCATCAGCACAGCATCATCTGTAAATCTTAGATTAGTATGAACTCCTACACCAAAAAATACTTGGAATCCATATTCTTGAAGGAGTTTAAATTTTTCATCATCCTTACCCACTGAAGCACCAAATGGATATATATATAAGTTTGTCTCACCTATTATCGGTGGTACTTCATCGTCCCATTGTTTGGTATCTTTCTTAACTCTAGGCATACCTTTTTCAGGGAACCTAATATGTCCATAACTATGTGAAGCAAACAACCATCCAGTCTCTTTTAATCTATTTGCAATAGCTTTGGTAGTCTTAACATCTTCCTCGAATGTGGGTGAATCAAATAAATCTGTTCTATAACCCATTATTCCTTCATATCCAGTTAATCCTACAATCCCTTTTGCACCTCTATAAGAAAAATCTGGATGTTTTTCAACAAAGACATCTGTTATTGGAATACAATCATTATCTCTAGCAACTAGATTTCCACCATCAGGTAATTTAGTAAAAGTAGCTACATTCCCCTCTTTATCCAATACAAGTCTATCAGCAAAACCATCTTTTTCCATATATTCATAATAGTTTTGGTCATCAAGTGAAAGAATTACTGGTTTTTTGCCTTTTGGCAAATACAAATCTTTTCTTTCGACTACCTGCTTACCATCTACTTCTTTTGTCTCATATAACATATTGACATCAATCAAAACATAATCTCTTTCATACATCTGCTCTAACATCTTTTTATATTCATCCACAGTAGTCATCCACATATTATATCCTTCTTCCATGAAATCACCATCAAAAGCCAATTCTGGAAAAGCAATCAATGAATGGAAAAATATATTCTTGATATCTCCTTCATATAATACTATATCGTTTTTTCTATTTTTATATTCTTGTATTTTATCACTTACAACACTAGAATCTGTCACATAAGAACTTATCTCCTCTAACTTAGCAATTGCCTCATCATAAAAATATCCAAGTTCCAATCTGTCAGTCTCTTTGATATATGTATCTATGATTTCATTTCTTTTTTCAATTGCATCGCTAAAATTTTCTTCGTCATCTCTTATTACATTACTAAAATATTTAATACTTTCTGACCATTGCTGATCCTTATATTTTTCTTCACCTAAAGAATAATTGTTTTTTGAATCATTAATATTATTCATTTTGGTTGATAGATCCGAAATTAAATCAGTCACCTTATTCTTATCAATCTCTTCGTAATATTTATCGCACTGTTTGTAGGATATTTCTCCTTTACCAAAATCATCTACCATTACCTTAAACTCTTCACCATATTTTTTTGCTTCTTCTTCACTACTTTTACAAGATGCACTAATACCTACAACTATAATTATTAAACATATCATATAAATCTTTTTACTCATTTACTTCCCTCCTAAATAAGGACTCAGATCCTTATGAATATAACCCTATTATACTGTATTTTAATCATTTTTAATATAATTTACCCCAAACAATATAATATAAAAAGACTTAATTGTATAATCCAAATAAGTCTTGTAAATAATACGAGCAAGCCGATGAGCCGAGTTCTGTCATGAATGGTCATCTATCTCGACTTACTGTCACCAGTAAGCTCTAGCAACCTACCCAAGAGCGTGACGGGTCACCACTATATGCTCTTCTATGCGGTTTTGCTCCAGATGGGGTTTACATATGCCCCTTTTGTCGCCAAAAGGGCGGTAAGCTCTTACCTTACCTTTCCACCCTTACCAATTTCTTGGCGGTTTATTTCTGTTGCACTATCCTTGGAGTCACCTCCACCAGACGTTATCTGGCATCCTACCCTATGGAGCTCGGACTTTCCTCACATACAGTTTTTCAACATTAGTATGCGCGACCATTTGGCTTACTCATTCAGTTAGTAATTATATCGTTATATATATTATTTGTCAAATGGCATTTTTTATAAATGTAGTAAATTCCATAATTGTTTAATTTTTTCGTAATAAATCCTTAATAATTGCAATTTCCTTAGCTTTTATTTAAAAATAAATAGTAAACTGGTTTCAATTTTACTATAATTGATTTATAATGTGTATAGTAATTCCATATTTAGATTAAAATTAATTAAATTTTAATTACATATTAAAGTGATAATAATAATACTTTTTTATAATATTTTTATAATCATATGTTATGTCATTCTAAGGAAATCTAATTTCCCAATGTAACCAAAGGAGGTATAGCATGGTTATCCGAGATAATGATATTGAATATATTCTAAAAAAAATGAATATAAGCTATGCTGATGCTGAAAAAGCATTAAGAAAATCAAAAGGTGACTTAAATAAAGCTATAAGATATCTAAACAAGAAAAAGAATTCTATTTTCCGTAGGATGTTTAGTAAACTAAAAGATATTATTGTAGATATGCTCAAGTATAAATTGATTATCATCAGAAAGAATGAAACTTTAATGAATCTACCAATTATGGTAATACTCATTTTTTTATTATTCTTACGAATGAGATACATTTATCTAAGTTTTATCGACCTTTTGTTTGTATTATTAATCATTATTATAACTGATTGCAAAGTTATTATTCAAAAGAATAATGCAAATTCCCATGATAGTAATGTTGTTAAACCAACTAATACTCCAAAAGAAAGTGATGATATAATTTCTACATTAGAAGTAACTGAAGATGAAGACTACAACGAAGTTAATATTGAAAATTAAGAGGTGGTACAAATGTCAAACAAGATTTTAATAGTTGAAGACGAAACCAAAATCGCAAGATTTTTAGAACTTGAATTAAAATATGAAGGTTATGAGGTCGATATAGCATCTAATGGCAGGGAAGGACTTGAAAAAGGCTTAAAATCTGATGTGGATTTAATTATACTTGATTTAATGTTACCTATATTAAGCGGAATTGAAGTATGTAGAAGAATTAGACAAACATCAAGTGTTCCTATAATTATGCTTACCGCAAAAGATGACGTATCTGATAAAGTAATGGGACTTGATATGGGTGCAGACGACTATCTTACAAAACCCTTCGCTATAGAAGAACTCCTAGCAAGAATGCGAGTTGCACTTAAAAGAAACGTAATCAATAGCACAACTAACAATTCTATTCTATCTTTTAAAAACTTAACTCTCAACAAACAACAACGTCAAGTAAAAGTAAATGAAGATGAGGTTATATTAACCAAAAAAGAGTTTGAATTACTTGTGTATCTATTAGAAAATAGGAACATAGTTCTAAGCAGAGAAAATATTCTAGAAAAAGTTTGGGGATTTGAATATTATGGAGATACTAATATTATTGATGTATATATTAGATATTTAAGAGGTAAAATCGATCAAAAATATAGTATGGACATGATTCATACGGTAAGAGGGGTAGGATATTTAATAAAAGATGAATAAATTTTTTAGTTTCATGAAAAAATTACTAATAAATATTATTATCCTACCCTATACGATATTAAAATTATTCAACAATATTTTTAATAATAATATTCGGAAAGTCAAGTTCTCTATTAAGAAAAAAATAACTTATAATTATATCACTCTATATATAATCAGCTGTATTTTTACGATATTAATAGTTATAAGTGGATATTTATATTTAGAGCATAAAATTTTCATACCAAAAAAAATATCTATAGATGAAGATATATTACGTAGTTGTACCACGGAACTGGAACTAAAGAATAAAATAAAAACAGTCGCTACTTTTAGAGACTGTGATATCATAATAACAGAACTTGATGATAATATCGTTTATTCTAGTGACAATAATATTTATGATACACCATATCCAGAAACCAAGTTGAAATATTTCGAGTTCATAAAAGAAAATAAAAAATTGCCTTATAAAGATATTATATCCCTTAACGGCAAATTCCATAAAATCTTTTATTATTTCAATATACAAGCATTCGCTCATAGAGCAAGTATGTTAGCAATTCTGGTAGGTGCTGGTGAACTATTCGGTTTAATAATTATATGGCTATTCGGATCACTAAAAAGTAAGAAAGTACTGAAACCCATATATACTATGACCACAATGGCAAAGGATATAACAATATATAATATGGATGCTAGATTAAATATCAGTGAAGCAAAATATGAATTAAAAGATTTAGCTTACACTTTGAACAAAATGCTTGATAGCCTTAATACAGATTATACTAAACAGAAACGATTTGTTTCTGATGTATCCCATGAGCTAAGAACCCCGATTTCTATAATTGATGGTTATGCCGGCATGTTACAGAGATGGGGTAAAAAAGATGAAGATGTTCTTGATGAATCTATAGAAGCTATAAAGAATGAAGCAGAAAACATGAAAGATCTTGTAGAAAATCTATTATTTCTTGCAAGACATGATAATCAGACCCTAAAATATAATAGAGAAAACTTCTATATTGATGAACTATTAAATGAAGTTATAAGAGAAACAAAAATCATAGACAAAAAACATATTATTGAAGATTCTATTACTCCAGAAATATTAATAACTGGTGATAGAAATAGATTAAAACAAGCCATTAGAATATTTGTTGATAATGCTATCAAATATACTCCTCCATCTGGTAAAATAATTTTAAAGTCTACTAAAACAGATTCTGATATAAGTATTAGTATTAAAGATACAGGTATTGGAATCAGTCGTGAAGATTTAGGTAATATATTCAACCGTTTTTATCGTTCTGATAAATCTAGAACTAGAGAAACTGGCGGACATGGTCTTGGACTATCTATTGCTAAAATAATCGTTTTAGGTCATAAAGGTAAAATTAAAGTACGAAGCAAACTAGAAATGGGAACAGAAATAATTATAAATATACCTATATCCATTCCAAATTTAAAATAAACTAGGGATTTGTCTATATGACAAACCCCTTTTTTTATTGCTCTATCTAAAACAACTTCCACCAACAAATTCTCTAATTAAAGAATTTCTAGGTATTTTTTCACTACTGACACCTAAGAAATAGTCTAGAAATTTAATTAGTCTTTTGGCTTCTATATATTCCGGTTTATTTTTTGGAATACTAAATAATAGTGGCTCAGCATATTGTTTCAGAACTGCCAATTCGTAAACCAAAGCCGAATTAAACATAACATCTGCTTTTTCTTGATATGGGAATATATATAACTCTTCTCCTTTTCTCACTGAAGGCCACATAGCGATGGTTTTTTCTGCATTAGTACCTCTGTAAGTATTATCTCTAATTATACGTCTAAGTAATCTTGCATCCGTTGTTGGTACTCTATTATGATTATCCACATTAAGTTGGGTCAAAGCACTTATATATATTTTGAACATATTCTCTTTTGGTATACCAACTGATAATTTATCATTAAGGCAGTGAATACCTTCAACAACTAACAAATCATTTTTTTCCAGATGCAACACTTGCCCATTATATTCTCTTTTACCAATTTTGAAATTAAATTCTGGCATTTCAACAGGTTCCCTATTTAACAACTTCATCATATCCATATTGAATTGTTCTATATCCAGCGCTTCTAAACATTCAAAATCGTAATTTCCGTTTTTATCTCTTGGGGTCAATTCTCTATTAACAAAATAGTTATCTACTGATATGGGATGAGGTTTTAATCCATTTGCTCGTAATTGTATAGACAATCTATGAGCAAAAGTAGTTTTCCCTGATGATGATGGTCCTGCAATGAAAATTATTTTTTTCTTGTCAATATCTCTTGTTATCGTATCAGCTATAGCCGCTATTTTCTTCTCCTGTAGTGCTTCAGCTATTAAAATAAGTTCATCAACTTTACCTTCTGATATTTTATTATTAAGAGCTCCAACTGTTTTTACATCCATTATCTCTCCCCAATCGGAAAACTCTTTTAATGTTTTGAACAATTTTTCTTGATTTTTGAATGGTGCTACATTCATAGGTTTATTTCTGCTTTGGAATTGAAGTATGAATCCATCTTCATACTTTAATAAATCATAGTTACCAAGATAACCCGTGCTTGGTACCATATATCCATAGAAATAATCTTCAAAATCCTCTATTTTATATAAGTTAACGCTTGATACACGTCTATAGTTGAATAATCTTACTTTATCATCCATATAATTTTCTTCAAATATTCTAAGAGCCTTATTAAGGCTAACTGTTCTTTTTAAGAAAGGAATATCCTTTTTCACTAATTCATCCATTCTGTTTTTAACTTCAAGGAGAAATTCTTCAGTAACTTCATGCCCTTTTAATTCACAGTAAAATCCTCGACTTAATGAATGATGTATTATTACTTTTGTAGATGGTCCTCTTCCTGATATATCATATACGGCTTTTATCATTAAGAATGATACACTTCGTAGATATGTTCTGTAACCGTCCCTACTTGTTATATCTAAGAATTCCAATGAACAGTTTTCATTTATATGACTACGCAATTCTTTCAATTTATTATTTATTAATGCCAATACTATTGGTGATTTAAATTCTTTTTGATATTTTTTACTAAGTTCAAGTAATGATATTCCCTTCTCTACATGTCTCTTTCTACCGTCTGGTAGTATGACTTCGACTAAGTTTCTCATGTTAGTACCCCCATTCGTTTTATTATTTTTGTCCTAATATTAGATATTAAGGTTTTATCATTTGATTACAAACGGATCTTTATTGACCGTAGATGTTATTATTTCTAGCTGGTTCTTGAAATATTTTTCTAAATACTCATGAAACATATCCAGAACTATATTTTCAGTTCCAAAATGTCCAGCATCTATAAGAGCCATACCTTTTTCTTTGAATTCTTGAGCATCATGATATTTAATATCTCCAGTTATATAAACTTCTGCCCCATTTTTATATGCAGTTTCAGAAAATTCCATTGAACTACCTGGACTTACAGCTACTTTTTTGACTTTCCTGTCTAAGTCTCCTATTACTCTTATTCTTTCTAGGTTGAGTTTTTCTTTTATGAATACACATAACTCATTGAGCGTCATTTCTTCAATATAGCCAATCCGTCCTGTTCCACATTGCTCAAGCACATCAAAATTATTAGTTGGCACTAATATATTACTAGCTTCTAATTGCAACCTATTGGCTAAATAAGCTGACAGTCCTTCATTAGCTGCGTCAAGATTAGTATGTGCTGAATATACACAGATGTCATTTTTGATTAATTTTATTATCTTTCTTCCTATAACACTAGACGTATTAATATTTTTGACACCTTTAAATATTATTGGATGATGAGTTAATATCATATCAACTTTTTTATCTACTGCTTCATCAACAACTTCTTTTGTAGCATCCAAAGATATTAGTATTCTATTTATCTCTGCATCACTATCACCCACTAGAAGTCCTACATTATCCCAGTTTTCTGCTAATTTAGGTGGCGCAAGTTCTTTTAACTTATTAATTATTTCTATACATTTTACAGACATTCCAACACCTCTTCCAAAATGTTAAGCTCTAATTGTATTTCTTTTATTCTCTTTATTGCATTATCTGTATTTTGTTTTTCAAGTATCTCTAACACTTTTATATATTTAGCTTTTTCTAAGATAAGTTTTTCTTTAAGTAAAGGTACTTTGTTGTCTATTAATATTTTACCATATTTATAACCAATAGTATCATATTTTTTTTCTTTCCCCTTTACAGCACATATTATATTATAGTATTTTCCTTCTTCTTTTATTAATTCTTCTTTTATAATTAAAAAATCAAGTTCATGAATTTTTTTTCTTATTAGATCTACGTCCGAATGCGGTGACAATATTAATTTATGTATATCTTTTAGTATTTTAGAACCTTCGCTAAGAATTTTTTCAATCAGAATTCCGCCCATACCAGCAATAATTATAGTATCTACTTTATCTTCTCTACTAATTTTTTCTAAGCCATCAGATAACCTTGTTTCCACAAATTTTCCAACATTATGTTCTTGTATATTTTTATTAGCTTTTTCTAAGGGTCCCTTATTAATATCACAAGCTATAGCATATTTAATTTTTCTTAATTCAGCTAAATATATTGGAATATAACCATGGTCTGTACCTATATCCCCTATGACAGAGTTATAATCAACCATTTCACTTATAGCTTTCAATCTATTAGAAATTATCATATTGCCTCCTTCAACAAAAATAACACAAAACATCAATACTCAAATAAAATACGGATGAAACTGCACCATATAAAATTTTCAGTAAATTATTATATAACTTCTCTTTTACTAAAAATCACCACTAAAGTACAATTTCATGTACATTATGTGGTGAAATCAATTACTCTAGATAATCCTTTAATTTTCTGCTTCTACTTGGATGTCTTAACTTCCTTAATGCTTTTGCTTCAATTTGTCTTATTCTTTCTCTGGTAACATTAAATACTTTTCCTACCTCTTCTAGAGTCCTAGCTCTACCATCATCAAGTCCGAATCTAAGTCTAAGAACTCTTTGCTCTCTATCCGTTAATGTATCAAGTACATCTACCAGTTGCTCTTTCAATAGAGTGAACGCAGCAGCATCAGCTGGTATAGGTACATTTTCATCTTGTATAAAATCTCCAAGATGACTATCTTCTTCTTCACCGATTGGTGTTTCTAACGAAACAGGTTCTTGAGATATTTTTAATATTTCTCTTACCTTATCTACAGGCATATCCAATTCTTCTGCTATTTCTTCAGGAGCAGGTTCTCTTCCTAACTCTTGTAATAATTGTCTTGATACTCTAATTAACTTATTAATAGTCTCAACCATATGCACAGGAATTCTTATTGTTCTAGCTTGGTCAGCTATAGCCCTTGTTATAGCTTGTCTAATCCACCAAGTTGCATAAGTACTGAACTTATAACCTTTTCTATAATCAAATTTTTCAACAGCTTTTATTAGTCCAAGATTACCTTCTTGGATTAGATCAAGGAATAACATACCACGACCTACATAACGTTTAGCGATACTTACAACCAATCTTAAATTTGCTTCGGCCAATTTTTTCTTAGCTTCTTGGTCACCAGCTTCCATCCTCATAGCCAAATCCACTTCTTCTTCAGCTGATAACAAAGGTACTTTACCTATTTCTTTTAGATACATTCTAACAGGGTCATCTATATTAAGACCTTCTGGTAATGATAAATCTAATTCTTTAACAGGTTCTTCTTCTTCTTCAATCAATCCTAGTACATCTATACCTGCTTTTTCTAATATATCATATACTATTTCAATTTTATCAGCATCATTTACCATTTCTCCGAAATGAGCTTCAATCTCTTTATATTCAAGAACATTCTTCTTTTTTTTGGCCATATCAATTAGGGCTTTCATTTTTTCTTCAAACTTACTTAAATTTCCTTCATTCGCCATAACGCAGGATCCATCCTTTCCTTGTGTTTACTAGTCTAACCATCCTTAAGAGAAATATGCAACCCTTGTAATTCTCTTTTGGCTAAAATAAGTTTTTGTAATTCATTAGTATCATTTACAGTACGTGAACTAGCATCAATACTTGCAGCTTTTATTAATTTTACAGTTTCGTTTATTATCTTTTCCAGCTGCATTTTATTCTCAAAAACAATATTTATATTGAATATGCCAGCAACCTTTTTTTGTTCATCCAATTCTATAAACTTATTGATTATAACGGCATATTCGACTTTATTATTTTTTTCATAAGCTTGGTAAACTTCTTTAGCGACATTTCTATAGAAATCATCAAGAAAATCCGTTACTTTCAGATGCTTTTTAACTATCTTATAGATATCTTCATTATTAGCAATTAATGTTAATATACTCTTTTGGGCTAATATTATACCATCTTCTGAATTTTTATTCTTTTCTCTATTATTCTTGATTTCTTGCCTTGGAGATACAATACCAGTATTTTTACCAGTCTCTGCAACTAATTTTTCCAACAAAGACTTTTTTGTATTATATTTTTTTGCTAAAGCATCTATATAATTATCCCTTTCTATTTCACTTTCTAGCTCCAGAATCTTATATGCTACCTGTTTATGAAATTTTGTCTTGCTTTCAGGATCATCTAGATTATAATTTTTATTCATTTCTTCAACTTCAAACATAAATCCAGAAGTAGCATTTGCTATTAAATCTTCAAATGCTTCTTTTCCTTTATTTTTTATGAATTCATCTGGATCTTTATACCCTTTTACTCTAAGAACTCTTACTGATAATCCCTTTGCCTTCAATATAGGTATTGCTCTAAGAGCAGCTTTTATTCCAGCTGAATCACTATCATAAGATATTACTACATTATCTGTATATCTCTTAATCAAAGAAGCTTGTTCAGAAGTAAAAGCAGTTCCAAGTGAAGCAACCACATTAGTTATTCCTGATTGAAATAATGAAATAACATCCATGTATCCTTCAACTATAATAATATTTTCTTTTCTTGATGAACGAGCTAAATTAAGTCCATACAGATTACGCCTCTTATCAAAAAGTTTTGTTTCCGGTGAATTAAGATACTTCGGATTAAAGTCACCAAGTACTCTACCTCCAAATCCTATAATTCTATTATGAACATCAAATATAGGAAACATAACCCGATTCCAAAATCGATCAAAATATTCTTTTGGATTACTTTTTTCTGGAACAAATAATCCAGATAACGAAAGTACCCTATCGTCAAATTTTTTACTTAAATATCTATATAAATCATTTCTAAAAATATTAGAATACCCTAATCCAAATTTCTTTAGTATTTCTTCACTAATGCCTCTGTTTTGTAAATAATCAAATGCGACTTTTCCTTTTTCTGATTTTAGTTGATAGTAAAAATATCTGGCAGCAGCCTTATTAATTTCTACTAATTGATGTTTCATATCCATTCGTTTCTTAACTTCATCTGAAACTTGTACTGTAGGAAGAGTAATATGTACTCTATCAGCTAAAAATTTAACCGCTTCAACAAAAGAAAAGTTTTCATATTCCATAACGAATGTATAGACATTTCCTCCAGCACCACAACCAAAACAATAATACATTTGTTTATCACTACTAACAGAAAATGATGGGGTTTTTTCATTATGAAACGGGCATAATCCGAAATAAGTACTACCTTTTTTATTAAGTTGTACATATGATGATATGACATCTACAATATCATTTTGAATTCTAATTTCCTCAATTAATTCTTCTGGATAATACATATATATAAAAACTCCATTTCCTTAATTGTACATTGTATTGTTATAATATTGTATTGTTATTTGCACACCTATTATTTTTCGACATACTTTTTGATAATCCTTTAATTAATTTTATTTTTGTTAAATATGTTTAATTAAACTATAAAATTATTAGAATGATTGACATTCTTTACAAATAAATTAATTACAAATAATGTATATAATTTCATTAAAGGAAATTTTTTCCATCTATTATATATCATAATTCTTTCCACGATGAAGGAATAAAAAGTTTTGAGAAAATATTTATGGAATATCTATCAGTCATTCCTGCTACATAATCACAAACCACTCTTTCTAGAGGCTCATCGTCTATAATCATATTTTTATATTCCATAGGTAAGAGGTCACTATTAACAATAAAGTATTCGTATAATTGCTTTAGCATGTTTTTAGCTTTTATTTCATGTTCCTTGGCTTTTGAACCAACATATACATTAGCAAACATGAACTTACGTAATTTGTTCATGGCAATTTCCATATCCTCACTCATGATGATGTCATTTTTATTCATACTGTTTCTAACAATATCATGTATCATATTATTTATTCTAGCTCTAAATGATATACCCAAGACATCCGTATATTCTTTCGGCAAATCCTTTTCACTGAGAATCTTAGCTCTTATTGCATCATCAATATCATGATTTATATACGCTATTTTGTCAGACAACCTTACTATTTTCCCTTCGAGAGTACTAGGTTTTCCTGCAGTAGGATGATTAAGTATCCCATCTTTCACTTCCCATGTTAGATTAAGTCCCTTACCCTTCTGCTCTAATTTCTCCACAACCCGAATACTTTGCTCATTATGTTTAAAACCATATGTACATACTTTATTAAGAGCATATTCTCCTGAATGTCCAAAAGGAGTATGACCTAAATCATGACCTAATGCTATTGCTTCAGTTAAGTCTTCATTAAGTCTAAGGGCTCTAGCAACAGTTCTTGAAATCTGTGCAACTTCCAAAGTATGTGTCAATCTCGTTCTATAATGGTCTCCTTCTGGAGATATGAAGACTTGAGTTTTATGTTTTAATCTTCTAAAAGCTTTTGAATGCATTATTCTATCTCTATCCCTTTGATACTCTGTTCTTATATCGCATGGGCTTTCTTCAACTTTTCTACCTCTTGTATCTTTACTTTTCATAGCATATTCATTTAATATTCTATCTTCTAATTTTTCCTGTTCAATTCTTAAACAACCCAAATACAAAACTCCCTTTCTTAAGTATGACTATCTGTCTTCCTTCAATTTAAAAGGTATTATAATTATTATATACTGCATTTTTTATCAAAATCCTCTTATTTAGGAGTTTTTTCTTTTATCATCGAAATATATCTAATTATAACAAAGAGGTTATGCCTCATAAAAGATTTCAATGAAAATAGAAAGTAGAACTTTCCTATTTAATAAAAAAAGAATAATCATTAGACTATTCCATTTTATTATATTCTATTATATAGTTTATAAAACTCTTTATTTTTATTATATTCGGTTAGAAATCATATAATCTTATCAAAAACACTTTATAGCAGGCTCTATTAGGTTTAGATAATAAGATTTCCTATCTGATATACAACAGTAGCAACTACCCATGCTACCACTAATTGATATACAAACGAGAATATCGTCCATTTCCAACTATTAGTTTCTTTTTTAATTACTCCTAAAGTAGCAACACATGGCGTATATAGTAAAGAAAATACCATAAATGCATATGCACTGAGTTGAGTGAAACCAGCAGATTTTAATTGAGTAGATAACGCTAGCATATTACCGTCAGATACTACATCTCCTATTCCATATATGACAGACATTGTACTCACTACAATCTCTTTGCCCATTATACCTGCAATCAATGATAAAGCTGCTTGCCAATTACCGAATCCCAATGGATTGAATACTGGTGCTATAAATTGTCCTATTGATGCCCCTAAACTTGTAGTTATATCTGTTTTACCTGATAAATTGAATTCTAATAAGAACCAGATTATTATAGATGCTACAAAAATAATTGTTCCAGCCTTAACTATATACCCTTTAACTTTCTCCCAAACAAATATAAATATCGTTCTTGGAGCAGGTTTCTTATATGCAGGTAATTCCAATATCAACGGAGCAGTCTTACCTTTTGATATGGTTTTCTTGAATACAATTGCTACAAACACAGCTACAATAACACCAAGCAAATATAATGAAAATGCTATTAGTATCTCATTGCCTGGGAAAAAAATATTTGAAAACAATATATAGATTGGTAATCTAGCGCTACAAGACATAAAAGGAGTTATTAATATAGTTATTAACCTATCACGTTCATCTTCTAAAGTTCTTGCTGTCATAATAGCAGGTACCGAACATCCAAAACCAAGAATCATAGGAATAAATGCTTTTCCGCTAAGTCCTAATTTTCTCATGAATTTATCCATTATAAGGGCTACTCTAGCCATATACCCACTATCTTCTAATATTGATATCGCTAAGAACAAACATGCAATATTAGGTAGGAATACTAATATTCCACCAACCCCTCCAATGATCCCATCAACTATTAACGATATGAGCCAATCAGCTGCACTAGCAGAAGTCAATAAATCCGTAATACAACCACTTAATATCTGAAATACACCACTTAACAAGCTAGCTAAATAATTTCCAACTTCAAAAGTAAAAGCAAACACAAGTAACATCATAGCCATAAATATTGGAAGTCCAGCCCACTTGTTAGTAACTATCTTATCAATCTTATCTGAGAACGTTTCGTCTTCATCTAAAGAATTAACGAGTACGTTACTAATAAAATTTGTAATATAGTCATATTTAATCTTAGCTATTTCTTCTTCATAATTACATTTATCTACTATATTCAATTTATTTATTATTTCACTATCATTTTCAACTATCTTTAATGAATACCATCTTAAAATATTCTCATCAACATTTTGTAGCTTGAGCTCATTTTCTATTTTGATTAAATGCTGTTCTATTTCATTACCATAATCCAACTCAATAGGCTTATACTGTTCTTTTTCATTAGAAACCTCTATGATCTGTTGTAATAGATCATCTAGACCCATTTTTTTAGTGGCTACCACTTCCACTACAGAAACATTCAGCTGCTTAGATAATTTTTTCTTGTCAATAACAAATCCTCTGCTTTTTGCAACATCCATCATATTAAGTGCTATTATAACTGGTTTTCCAAGCTCTATAAGCTGTAAAGTCAGATACAGATTTCTTTCTAGGTTTGATGCATCTACAATATTGACAACTACATCTGGGTCATCTTCTATTATATATTCTCTTGTAAGAATTTCTTCCATGGAATAAGGTGATATACTATATATTCCAGGTAAGTCAACAAGTGTTATTTTATTATCACCATATGTTATAGTTCCTTCTTTTTTTTCAACTGTTACTCCAGGCCAATTTCCAACTTTATGTTTAGCACCTGTATATGCATTAAATAAGGTAGTCTTACCACAATTAGGATTACCTACGAAAGCAACTTTTATATTATCGTTCATTGACATATCCCTTTCTGCAAACATACAAAAAGACACTTATTAAAGTATCTTTATAGACTATTTAAGATTATCATATTACCAATTTTATGATTATGGTAATCTATTTCGTTATAATTCAATTTTCATATTAACATGCATTGCCAACGGCATTCAAATTAAATACTTTATGTTTGCTTGGTTGAACATATATTTTTTCTGCTACTGTCTTACCAATTACTACTCTTGAACCTCTTATATTAAGAATAAATGAACCGCCTGTATTATTTGATAAAATCTTGATGCTAGTTCCCTTTGTCAATCCCATATCTTGAAGACGTTTTTTCATTTTTTTATTTTGCTTAATATCATCTACGATAAAAATTTCTTTGTTTTTACCTTCATCTAAAGTCATATATATCAACTCCAATTCGAATGATAATGATTATCACTTTTGTTAATTATATCGTAGATATTGTAAAAAGTCAATATGTTTTTAATAAATTTAACACCTTTTTAACACTATAACAAAACAGCTAGAAATGTGATTACAAACCCTAATAATCCTCCTAATAATGTAATGGCATTTAATTCCTTTTTAGCTATGGAAATGATTATATCTTCTAACATTTTTATATCAAATTGGTTGAGTTGTCTTTCAATAATTGAACTTAATTTTATGTCTTTCATTAATTTAGTCATATTATTATTAACCAATTGGGTATATTTATCAACTATAAAAGCATCTAATTGTTGCTTCTCAGCAATGCTTACAGAAATATCACTTGTTATCATTTTGTTAATAATTTCAACTATAAAATTATTAATATTGCCACTTGTCTTATCATCATTAATAATCTTTTCATAATTATCAGCAACTAGATTATTAATTTTATCTTCTACATCATTACCAGTAACTTTTTCAAGAAAACTATATAAATCAAGATCATTTAAAGAAATGATATCAATTATATTAACTTCTGATAGTATCCCAGTAAAATAACATGCCAGATATGATATCAATTCTTCTCTTGATTCACTAGTCATAATTTCTTCTATTGGCCTATTAGTTACCTCATCGATTTTGCTATTAATAAATGTATTGATCTCTTCTTTAATTTCTATATCTTGAAGCTTTTCTTTTGTTTTTTCAGCAATCGTGTTATAAACACTCTCACCGTTTACAAACATAGCTCCCAATGCCCCTACTTTTTCTTTTATAGTCGAATCAATAAGCTCAACAACTCTTTGCTTCAATCTCTCATTTTCAAATATTTTTATATCATCTGTTATACTATCTATATAATTTATTATCATACCTTTTATTCTATTAATCATTTCAACATCAATAATATCACATATACAGTTGCCATCACTCATTTTTTCTGATAAAAAACTACTTATCATATCTTTTACATTATTATTGATTATGTCGTTATACTTATCATTTAATTGCTCTTCACTAATTAAATCTATAATATCTATCTCTCTTAAACTATTACTTATTCTGCTACTTATTAATTGTTGTATCTTATTTTTGGTGTTCTCTTCATTTAATAAATCCAACAATCTATTTCCTATGATATCTGCAATTCGATTTACTATAAAATTATTATCATTATCTGCAATAAAACTATTTAAATTGATGTTTCCTTTACTAGTATAGATATTATCATTAACTAACTCCAAAACATGTTTTTTAGCCTTATCTTCAAGCATTTCATTAATTATTATTTTATCTGTTAATAAATATTCCTCAATGACCTGCCCTATTGATTTTGCTACTCTATCTCTCTCCTTTGGTATTAAACCAGGTGTAAAAGGTAATTTTATACCCATCACCCTTTTTTCCGTATAAGGTCTAAATAACATCTTAATCGCAATCCAATTAGTAGAATACCCTATTCCAGCACCTAAAATAGGAGCTAACACCATCTTCATATCCATAAAACTATCACCTCAATTGTTATTCATATATTAAAAATCCTTAACCATATTTTATTTCGTAAATATTTGCAATTCCAAAAATATCTTACACCTAGTATAACTTATTTATCCTTAACTGAGTAAATTTATTTAATCATCAACATTACCTTTATTTACTTTCCAAACGAATATTTTCACTATATCACAAAAAACCGCCAGAAACAACTGACGGTTTTAATTAAATGTTATCTATTCACATATTATTTTAAAGCAGCTTGAGCAGCAGCTAAACGAGCGATAGGTACTCTAAATGGTGAACAAGATACATAATTCAATCCTACATTATGACAGAATTCAATTGAAGCAGGATCTCCACCATGTTCTCCACAGATTCCTAATTTAATGTCAGGTCTTGTTGCTTTACCTTTTTCAGCTGCCATCTTCACTAATTGACCAACTCCAGTTTGATCTAATCTAGCGAATGGATCTGATTCGAATACTCCCTTAGTGTAGTAATCTTCTAAGAATGCACCAGCATCATCACGAGAGAATCCAAATGTCATTTGAGTTAAGTCATTAGTACCAAATGAGAAGAATTCAGCCTCTTTAGCAATTGCGTCAGCAGTTAATGCAGCACGAGGTATTTCAATCATAGTACCAACTTTGTATTTCATATCAGAACCAGCTTCAGCTATTACAGCATCAACAGCTTTTACTACTATATCTTTAACGTAAGCTAGCTCTTTTACTTCTCCTACTAAAGGAATCATAATCTCAGGAACGATATCATATCCTTGTTCTTTCTTAACTTCAATAGCAGCTTCAACAATAGCTGTTGCTTGCATTTCAGCTATTTCAGGATATGTTACAGCTAAACGACAGCCTCTATGACCAAGCATTGGGTTGAATTCATGTAATGAATCAACTGTAGCTTTTAATGTTTCAAAAGTGATACCCATATCTTTTGCTAGAGCTTCGATATCTTCAGTATCATGAGGTAAGAATTCATGAAGTGGTGGATCAAGAAGACGTACAGTCATTGGTCTTCCTTTTAACGCTTCATACATACCTTTGAAGTCAGCTTTTTGAATTGGTAATAATTCTTTTAAAGCAGCTTTTCTTTCTTCTACTTCTTTAGCAACGATCATTTTTCTCATTTTTGCGATTCTGTCTTCTTCAAAGAACATATGCTCTGTACGACAAAGTCCAATACCTTCAGCTCCGAATTCTACAGCTTTTCTTGCGTCTCTTGGAGTATCAGCATTAGTTCTTACTTTTAATGTTCTTGTTTCGTCAGCCCATGACATGAACTTAGCGAAATCACCTGATATTTCAGGTTCTATAGTCTTAATATCTTCAATATAAATATTACCAGTTGAACCGTCTAATGAGATATAATCTCCTTCTTTGACAGTTTGTCCAGCAACAGTAAATACTTTCTTTTCTTCATCAATTGTAATGTCTCCACAACCAGATACACAACATGTACCCATTCCACGTGCAACAACAGCAGCATGTGATGTCATTCCACCACGAACAGTTAAGATACCTTCTGAAGCATACATACCTTCGATATCTTCTGGTGAAGTTTCAAGTCTAACTAATACAACTCTTTCATTTCTCTTAGCAGCTTCAGCAGCATCTTCTGCTGTAAAGTATACCTTACCTGCTGCAGCACCTGGAGATGCTGGTAAACCTTTAGCAACTACGTTTCCTGCTTTTAGAGCAGCTGGATCGAAGTTAGGATGAAGTATTTGATCAAGTTGTTTTGGTTCAACTTTCATTAAAGCTTCTTTTTTAGTAAGTAATCCTTCATCTACTAAATCAACAGCTATTTTTAATGCAGCAGCTGCTGTTCTCTTACCATTACGTGTTTGTAAGAAATATAATTTACCATTTTCAATAGTGAATTCCATATCTTGCATATCTTTGTAATGATTTTCTAAGTTAGTAGCGATTTCCATGAATTGTTTATATACTTTTGGCATATCTTGTTCAAGTCTTGTTATAGGTTCTGGAGTTCTAATACCAGCAACAACGTCTTCACCTTGTGCATTTAATAAGTATTCTCCATAAATTCCTGCTTCACCAGTTGCAGGATTTCTTGTGAAAGCAACTCCTGTTCCTGAACTTTCACCCATGTTACCAAATACCATTGTTTGAACATTAACAGCTGTTCCCCAGTTACCTGGAATATCATTCATTCTTCTATAAATGATAGCACGTTCATTATTCCATGAACCAAATACTGCCTCTACAGCTGCCATTAATTGTTCTTCTGGGTTTTGTGGGAATGCTTCACCTAATTGTTCTTTATATAAATCTTTGAATGCAGCGATAACGTCTTTTAGATCATCAGCTGTTAAATCAAGGTCACTTGCATATCCTTTTTCTTTTTTGATATCATCTAGAACTCTTTCGAATTTTGATTTTGGTAGACCTTTAACAACGTCTGAGAACATTTGAATAAATCTTCTATAAGAATCGTATGCAAATCTTGCATTGTCTGTAGCTTTTGCGAATCCTTCTACAGATACATCATTTAGACCTAAGTTAAGTACTGTGTCCATCATACCAGGCATAGAAACTCTAGCTCCTGAACGAACAGATACTAATAATGGTTGGCTATTGTCACCAAATTTTTTATTATTAATCTCTTCAACTTTTACTAAAGCATCTTCAATTTGTTTTTTTATCTCATCTGATATTTTTTCACCATTGTCATAATAATTAATACAAGCTTCAGTTGAAACAGTAAATCCTTGAGGAATTGGTAAACCAAGCTTAGTCATTTCTGCTAAGTTAGCGCCTTTTCCACCAAGAAGGTTTTTCATTGATGCATCAGCTTCACTAAACATATAAACATATTTCTTGCTCATTAAATATACCTCCTGATAATCTTTTCTTAAAATTATTTATATTAAAAACCAGAGGTCAAACCTCATAGTTTTTATGTCATTAATATATAATGTTAATAAGTTTAATAATTATAAGTCATACTAAAATTATCACCAAATTGTACAATTTTAACAATTATTTTATTAACATTACCATAAAATTGTTATCAGTCTTTATTTGCTAATTTTTTACTTATGTGTAAGTCCGACATATATTATAACACAAAAACTTAAAATAAGTAGATTTTTTTTTGTTTTTTTCTTCTAATAAATAGATTTTATCCAATTTACTAATAAAGTGTCTATTTAATATTTTTTTTTGTGTAATTTTATGTTAAAATATTATTTTTTGTCCTAAATATGAAATAAGGTCATCTATTTTAACTCTTTCTTGCTCCATAGAATCTCTGTCTCTTATTGTTACTGCATTATCTTCTAATGAATCGAAATCGAATGTCAAGCAGTAAGGAGTTCCTATTTCGTCTTGTCTTCTATATCTTTTTCCAATACTTCCTCTATCATCATATTCAACATTATAATGCTTACCTAACATCGTATATACTTTATTAGCTTCTTCTGATAATTTCTTTGATAGTGGTAAAACCGCTATCTGTACTGGTGCTATAGCAGGATGAAAATGTAGAACTTTTCTAACATCACCATTTTCTAATTCTTCCTCATCATAAGCTTCACATAAAAATGCTAATGTTACTCTATCAGCTCCTAATGATGGCTCTATGCAATATGGAACATATTTCTCTTTTTTAATATCATCAAAATATGTTAAATCAGCACCAGAAGTTTCTTGATGCCTTTTTAGATCAAAATCTGTTCTATCAGCAATACCCCATAATTCACCCCATCCAAATGGGAATAAATATTCTATGTCGGAAGTAGCATTACTATAATGAGATAGTTCTTCCTGACTATGGTCTCTTAATCTTATATTTTCTTTATTTAACCCTAAAGACAGTATCCAATTCATACAGAACTCTTTCCAGTAATTGAACCATTCAAGATCTTTGCCTGGTTCACAGAAAAATTCTAATTCCATTTGTTCGAATTCTCTTGTCCTGAAAGTAAAATTACCTGGTGTAATTTCATTTCTGAATGATTTCCCTATTTGTCCTATTCCAAAAGGTATTTTTTTTCTAGAAGTACGTTGTACATTCTTGAAGTTAACAAAAATACCTTGTGCTGTTTCTGGACGTAGGTAAACAGTGTTTTTAGCCTCTTCTGTAACACCTTGGAAAGTCTTGAACATCAAATTGAATTGTCTTATGTCCGTAAAGTTTTTCTCTCCACAAGATGGACATACGATACCATTCTCTTCGATGTAATCTTTCATTTTTTCATTAGACCAAGAATCAACAGCATCTTCTACTTCAAGATCATTTTCTTTCATATAATTTTCAATCAATTGATCTGCTCTGAATCTTTCTTTACAGCTTTTACAATCCATTAGAGGATCATTAAAACCGCCAACATGACCAGAAGCAACCCAAACTTGTGGATTCATCAATATTGCACAATCAATTCCTACATTATATGGACTTTCCTTGATGAATTTCTGCCACCAAGCTTTTTTTACATTATTTTTTAATTCAACCCCAAGAGGACCATAATCCCATGTATTAGCTAATCCTCCATAAATCTCAGATCCTGGATATACAAATCCTCTAGCCTTTGCAAGGGCAACGACTTTTTCCATAGTCTTTTCCATGTTTTACATCCTTTCAATATTATAAATTTTATTTATTTTGACACTAAAAAAGACATTCTTATATCCCTAGAAGGGACGAAAGAATATCTTCCGCGGTTCCACCCTATTTGATGTGATAGACACATCCACTTAATAATCTGTTCAAAAGCGCCATTCATTAATTACATTCTGTTCAGCTTCCACCTGCCTGAACTCGCTATAAGAATTTATTTAATTAATTACTTCTCTTCATCATTACAGAATCGGTATTTTTTTATTTAAATAATTTTCTAAAACTGTCATTATATGAGAAAAAGTATAACAAAACAGTGTTTCTCTGTCAAGCACATTTTTTAGATTTTACATAATTCTATTTAGGATTTCGCTTTATATCATGTATTATCTTATTTCCACATATTTTACAATATATAGCATCATAATCGTTTTTCTGCCCACAATAATAACAATTGATTGCTGTTTTCTTATTAGATTGCCATTTCATGCTAAGGAAAACAGCATAAGCGACTATTAGAACAAGTAGAGTCCATAAAACCCAATTCTTTATTCCTGTAGAAGGTTTATATAACAAGTAATAGGTATCATAATCTTTAAAATAAATTGTATCTTTTCTTATTATTTCACCTTGTTTGCTTGCAAATTTTATATCCCCATTAACTTTGACTTTAGAATTATTACAATTCAATCTAATCAATCTATATTTTTTATATTCATCTAACTCATCTTCTGTTATTTTTTCTCCAGTAAGTACGTTATATAATATGTCCTTATCTTCAAATTCGTCATAACCACTATCATCATTATCTAAATACTCTTTTAATGTATCATTGAAAATATCTGCTTTTAACACAGCATCCAAATCATCTGCTTTTTTGAAGCTCAAAGTTATCCTAATATTATCTCCATATAATTTTATGTTTTTTATTTTAGCATCTACGTTCTTATGCTCACTCAATTTATTATTTATATATTGTTTGTATTTTTGCTTATCATATTTATTGCTATTTTTTTTGATGAAAGTTACTTCTATATCCTTATCTCCAATTTCATACAGAGATTCTCCTGCAATAAAATCTATTTTCTTAGTAGCACAACCAACTAAAAATAAACATATAAAAATACTTGATACAAATATTAGATATCTTGTTATTTTCATTTGAATTCTCCTTAAAATATTTGTTATTCTATAATTCTAATAAAAAATCTAAAGATTTGAATTTATGGTTAAGATGATATTCAATAAATTTTTTCATTATCATAGTTAGTTCATATTTAATACCTTCATTTACATTAAAGCTATATAGTTTATCAATAGATATAGAAAGAATATATCTCATAGTATAAATGGTATTATTGCTTATTTTCATAACCGATTTCTGCTGATTAGAGCATATTTTACATATAATACCTCCTTGAGTGATACTGAACCAATATTCATCATATTGATTACCACAAATCACACAATTCACTACATTAGGAGTATAACCAATATAGCTCATGGCTTTTAGTTCAAAGATTCTCATTACTAAATCATAATTGATAATATTACTTATCAATACTTGTAAAGTTTTCAACATAAGTCTCATGATATGTATATTGGGTACATTTTCTTCAGTAATATAACTAACAAATTCTAATACATATAAACCATAAGCTAGTGACTCTATATCTGTTCGTATTGCATGAAACGATTCAATTAGTTGTATTTGTTTAATATTATAGGATGAAGATTTCCCTTTTACCAATATGTATTCCCCATAAGAAAATAATTGAGAACCTGCAAGAAATCTACTATTTGTTTTTCTAGCTCCTCTGGCAAAAGCTGTTATTTTACCTTTTTCTTTGGTAATGATAACTAACCTTTTGTCATTTTCACCTATTGCCATTTCATTGACAACAATGCCTTTTGTTTTTATTTCAACCATAGCTAACTCCTAATATTTATCTCTATCTTGTCTTAGATTATAACAAATCATCGTTATTAAGTAAATTACTTTGAGATAAAAAATAGGGCTATCTTTTTGATAGTCCTATAAACTCATTAGATTTTGGTTTAGTTTATTATTAAGTTCTCTAGACAATAACCATATTATTTCCCATCCATAAATCTTAATCATAATATTTATAGATTTAATAAATATCTGCTATTTTCTTCAGCAAACTTAGTTATATTACTCCATTGTAATGTTAATATACCGTGATTATACACATCCATAGAACTTTTATTTATAATATAATCTTTATTTTTTATTATATTATTTGCCAAAATAGTGTACTTGTTATCGTTAACTCCTTTGTAAATATCAATCATAGCATCTAAAATCTCTTTCTGTTCTCTCTTCAGATCTTTTTTAGAAATATCAATAAGAAATTTACCAATAACAGTATGATTAAACAATTCATTCTTCATAAATATATTTTTATCTCTCAATATTTCTTTGTAAAGCAACATATAGTATCTTGATAAGCATCTATACATAGCTAAGCGTAAGTGATACATACAAGTCTGTTCAGCTCCTTTTCTATCTGGAGTATATCCATGTATTACCCTTCTGTTATGATATAGCATAGGCTTCCGTAAATTTCCCAGTAAAGCATGATATAGATAATCTGTACCAGATGTCTCTATAGCCGGCGAGAAAGGAATATATTTAAATATTTTATATAATGAAAAATTTCCAGCCTCAATATAATTATCCGTCGTAAACAATACATTATCTTTTTTATACATTTCCTTGCTACCTAGGATAAAACGTTTTTTAACTATTTCTTTTACATCATCATACGATAATAAAGGCTTAACCAAATGTAAAAGTTTTACCAATGCTTCCATTTTAGTTCTAGCTAAATCTTCAAAATCTACTGCCCAATTACCTTTATAGCCTCCCCCAACCATATAAATAGTTTCATCTTCGGGGTAATTTTCTTTTCCATATATACCTTCATCAATCTCTGAAATCTTTTTCCCTAAATATTTCATTTCAATTTCTATTGGTTTTACTAGTTGTCTATTATCTAATTTTTGAAGATAAACATCTGAATCTCTGCGGTGTAAATAATCAGCATGAAATAATGAAGCAATAAGAGAGAGTCTATTTGCTGCAAGACCATATGAGAGTTCGTTATTTATTAGTAATTGTAGTATTTCTTCTTTATTTTCAATATTTAATGCCCGAACAATTTCTTTATAAATGGTATTTATTTTATCCGTATCAAAATAGTAGATATTATTATTCTTAAGATTTTCTCTCATCTTGTTCATTAATTTTCTATTATTTTTACTTACATCTCTTGGAGAACTATCAATCACTATATATTTCATAGCAACATCAAGATAATTTTCTTCAACAAATAATTGTTCATTAACTATACTCTCCATTGCTTTCAAACATAATCTATTTGTTGGAATTACTAAGACTCTATTCTGTTTCTGCATTATGATATACCTCCCTATCTAATATAGAACTTATATTATATATAATTATTTTAAATACACCTATATGTTTCATATATTATTATTAAAGATTTGCTCAAATCTTTGCAGATCTAACTCACCACTTAAAAAATACTTGAAAGGAGTAAAATCATATTTAGGATATTTAGAATTCAGGATAACTGTGCTTTTTTCTATCATTGCTTTGTAGAATCCATCTGGTCTGGAATGTGGTATATGGTAATTATATATATATGGACAACTTTTTATATACATACCCTTCTTCAATAGTCTAAAAGCAAAATCAAAATGCTCAAACCCCCAATCTTTAAAAATAGGATCAAATCCTCCCACCTTCTTAAAATTATCTAAACTTATACAAGAATTTCCTACAAGATATGATACCCAGGCAATTTGCGATTTTGTTAATCCCTGTTCATCAAATATCTTTCTGATTTTTTTATAGTAATTACTTTCTCTTGAAAATCTATGTATTCCTTGTATATCTTTTTTACAAATATCAGCTCTATGCCTTTTACCATAATAATCTACAGGACATCCCACAATAGCAAACTCAGATAAATATGCTTTATTATCTACATAGTATTTTATATAATTGTTATTTGGAAATCTGTCAGCATCACAAAATATAAGGTATTCTCCACTTGCCTTTTCTACACCTTTATTTCTAGCAGCAGCTCTTCCTTTATTCCCCTGCCTAATTATAATAATTTTATATGGTAGAGTAGATAGATATGAATTATTAATCTTTTGTATTATCCTTTCTGTTGAACCATCATCAACAACAATTATTTCAAATCTATTAAAATCATAAGTCTGCTTAGCAAAAAAATCCAAAGTTATCATTAACTGTTCTGCTTGATTATAAACTGGAATAATCACCGATACATCTATCATTATTCTACCCTCCAATCTTAGATTTTTTCTAACTCTTGATTCTCAACGATTCTCTTTGAAATATCTTTCAACAGCTAATCTACGTGAAAGTTTACCATTATATGTTTTAGGTATATTGTTCCATTCTATAAATTCTTGCGGACACTCATAAGGTGCTAAGTAGTTAAGACAGTGTCTAATAATCTTATTTGGATTAATAGCTGAATTTTCATTAACTCTCTTAATAGCACAAATAATTTTATTATCTTCATTAGAATCTATACCAAATACAATACATTCACTTATATCTTTTATATCACTCACAATACTTTCTATCCAATTTGGGTCAACATTGTATGCATTGTGAATAATCATATCATCTTTTCTACCTATTACATATAAATACCCATCTGAATCAAAATAACCAACATCTCCAGTATCTAACCAACCAGCTTGAATTTTTTTCTTAGTAGATTTTACATCATTATAGTAACCTAGCATCATCGATGAAGTTTTTACATACATATTACCTGATTCCCCATGTTTACAAATTGTACCATTGTCAGATTTTATAATTACTTCTACTCCCATAATAGGCTTACCCACTGAACAATATTTATAATTCATATCTTTGCTGTTTTGTGCTGCTACACGAGGTCCTGCTTCAGTCAATCCATAAACATTAAAAATCCTTCCTTGTCTGAATAATCGTTCTGCATCAATAATTGTTTTTTTATCAATAACTGCACCACTTGTATAGACACTTCTAACACTTGATAATTGAGAATTTGAGAAATTAGCTTTCGTAAGAAGCTTAAGAATAGTAGGATTAACAAATACTATTGTTGGTTTTAAAGTATACATTCTCTTTATCTGAACAACAGGTGATACCATAGGATTATATGCTAAGACCTTGCATCCGGCTTTTAATGCCATTAAGAGCTCACCCACCAAAGTAGAAACATGATTAATCGTTTTGGTTATAAAGAAAATGTCATCTTTGTTTGGATTAATATAATCATAAATCGCTTCAATATTTGCAGTTAATGCATTATGAGTAAGAACCACCCCTTTACGCTTTCCCGAAGTTCCCGATGTAAGAAATATAATCGCAGGATCCTCTTCGGATAGAATATCATCAGAAGCAGAGTATTCTCCATCCTTTATATTATACCATTCTCCATGATTCTCACTTAACATAGGTATACCCATTATCTTATTACTACTCGTATATAACATTGAATTAACATATTTTTCATAAAAACATATTATCCTAATATCAAACTGACTGATTAGTCCTTTTACTGTAGGTATAGGTAATTGTTTATCTATTGGTACAACAACAGCACCAATAGATAAACCAGCTATTAATGCAATAAAAAAATTAGCACTATTATCACATATTATTGCTATTTTTTCTGATTTTTTTATACCATGTTGTCTAAGCACTATTCGTAACGCCATAATCCTCTCATATAACTTAGCATAATCCCAATAATTATCATTATCTTCTATGACAAAGTTTTTGTTTATATTGCATTCATCAAAAAATAATTCTTCAATTCTCAATAATAATCACCACTCAACTTTTATTAGTAATATACTTCATATACTTGTTACTAAACTAATTATTAGAATAAAGAATTTACATTTTCTTTATTCGTTCTGTTACTAGCAATAAATCTCATTACTGAACCTTGCAACAACTGTAATTTACGACTTATTAGTTTTATATCGAGCTTTTCTTTTTTTAATAATTCAAATTGCATATCACTTTTTGACGTAGCTGCAATATCAATTGCCTCGTTTAAAAAATTTATGTATATTTCAGATATACTTTCTCTTACTTCTTCGTAATCACTAAAAAGCTTTTCTGAACTTGTCCATATTTTCTTATCTTTACTTATTTTTGCAATGAGAGTCGCAATGAATTCACAATAATTCTGTAGTACATATACTTCCTTAGGTATTTTTGTAAATGTCCCATACTCTCCAATCCGTTCTACAAGCCATTTTGATGCAGTATCTTTTATTTTATATCCATATGGATTCATTATTGAAAAATCGTCACTTAATAAACCTTCTCTTGTTAATTTCTCTAATAATGGTGTACCATGAAAAAGCATGAGACGATGCTGATATAAACTAAACCTATGAGCCTGTTTTATTTTATCTAATAAGATAACATTTGCTCTGGATTCCTCAAGACTTGAATATGGCTGAAACATTATAAAACCTACTAATACAGCAATTTTAGCCTTCGTAAATAGGTTTATTGCCTTTTGAGTTTGACTAACTGTTGCCCTTTTTCCGAATATTCGCATAGTCTGTTCATAACCAGATTCTGCACCTATAAAAACATTTACAAGTCCAGCTTTTTTTAGCAACAATATTAAATCATAATCCTTCTCATTAAAACTATCAGCTCTAAAAAGGGCAGTAAAATATATGTTCAGATTAGCTTGAATAATCCTTTGACATATTTCCCTCAATCTTTTTTTCCCTTCTTCTCCAACACCTTCAAAAGCATTATCGGTAATACCAAAAGCTTTAATATTATATGTATTAATCAAATATGATATCTCTTTCATAACCATATCAGGCGATTTACTTCTCCAACTTTTATGACCATTAATAGTGTAAGTACGTGATTCAGCACAAAATGTACATCTACCTGCACATCCTCTTCCCGTTTCTATTCTTGCCCATCTTAGATCATTATTACTTATCATTTCTCTTTCTATGCAGATATTTTCATTTAGTTGTACTACTTCTTTAGGAAGATCATTGGTAATAATTTTGTTTTCATTTCTCCATGCAATACCCTGACATCTATTCAAATCTCTATTTTGTAATAAACTATTAGCTAGGTTTGCAATAATTAATTCACCTTCACCTATTATCGCTGAATCAATATATTTACAGTGACTTAGTAATTCAACAGAAGCATGTGAAGCAAGTGCACCACCAGCAGTTATATGGATATGTGGATTCTTACTTTTTATTTTTTCAGCAAGTTTGCAATGTAATTTTACATCTCTATATGTAATAGCCATTCCTACCATGTGAGGATTTAATTCAATTATTTTTTTTGCAATCTTTTCTATATCCATATTTTCAAACTTATCTACTTGAATATGATAAATCACAGTTGAAATATCTCTTTTTACTAATCTATCTTTTAATATTTCAAATCCTAAATTCTCACAATCATGATTATTAATGTTTTCATTGACTGCAAAAAATACAACATCACTCATAATAATATTCAATCCTTTCGTTGCTTTTAAGACATATATAACAATAAATCATATTTATTGAAGCCTTATTATATTTCTGTTATATTCGAATCTCTTGTAGAGATATTTTTTACCCAATTTATTGTTTCTATTATCACTTTGTCAGTCCATTCACTCCGTCCAAACATATGTTTTGCCTCTGGTATTACAACTATCTTAGGGTTATTATGTAAGTTGTTATAACTAATTATTTTATTCTTTGTTTCCTTAACCAATTGATCTCTGCCCCCAAATATGCACAAACTGGGGCCCCTAAAATCAAAAATTTCATTTCTATTATTATTTGAATTTATTTCTCTAATATAATCTGTACTCATCCAAAGTCCAAAAAATTTATATACAATTGATCTTGAAGTGGGTTCACGAAACAATTTCATTTTGGTCCTTGAACGAAAATAAGATGAATTTGGCACAAGTACAGGACTCCACATACATAAACCACTTACGTCATTAATTTTATTGGATACGTTCAATGCAATCCTTGCTCCGTCACTAAATCCTAATAAAAATAAGCTTATATTCTCATTATGAAAACATCCTCTAATAAAATCAATCCCAGAAAGTATATCTTTAACTTTTTTTTGTATTGAAGTTTCCCAGAATTCTCCATCACTTACTCCAAGACCTGTATAATCAAATCTTAAAAGATAAATACCATTTTTCTCAGCTTGTCTTCCTAAAAGCACAGACATCCTATGTACCTCCACCCTATTACCATTAAGTCCATAACACATTATGATTACAGGTGTTGACTCTACGTTTCTATATATTTGGGGAACATGTAATATTCCCATAACGTTTTTCCCATCTATTACAATATTAACCGGTATTTGCATTTTGAATCACCTCTAATTATACTACCTGAAACTCTCATCCTATTGTTCCAGTATCCATGAACATATGCGATCAATAACATTGTACTGCCAAAGAGGATCTCTAACAAAATCACAATGATTTTTATCTATTGTATCATTTAAGTCACTTAAACAATCCCACCTTACAATATGATCAGAGCATTGCTCACTGTAAAAAAACCATAATGTGGATTCTGTATAGGATTTTAATTTTTCGATTGCATTAAATTTCGTTAAATCTTCTATAATAGATGCCGATAATTTTTGACCGAACAAATTACCCTTATTAGCACCTAAAGCTACTAGAAAAGAAGCTTTATCATCGTATATATTATTTGATACATCCTCGTTGTTTTCATTAAAAAAATCTGCTGCCTCAATTACTTCAGTAGAAACATTGTTTGATATCTTTCTAACAATATCATTACTAATCCAATACGGATTAATACCTGCAACGCCTTGTACTAAATCCGCTGATAAAAACTCACTAAATAAAGTTGCACTTAACCCCCTACCAACACAATATATTTTATCAGAAATATTATTTCTAGCATGGCAAATAGCAGAAAATAAATCTTCCCTCAGGTCCTCAATGGTAATATTCTCTAAATATCCAGGGCTATCTCCGTGTCCTCTAGGATCTACCTGTAAAACATATAGGTTTTTTTTGTTCATATGCCTTGCCATTTTACTCATAAAATAATCTATATCGCACATAGGCTGTGAAAAACCAGCTACTAAAACAACTCCTACCTCCGCTCTTTCATGTGGCCAATGTGATACTGAGAACAATGTTGAATTACTATTGACAATCCAATCTTGTGATAACATAGTTATTCCTCCTAATCATTCTTAGTAATCAATCTCAACCTTACATAGTATGTATCGTAAAATATCTCCAAATTTTTGTGTCTTGCTGTCTATTATAAAATCATCACCTATATCCAATCCAAAACTTTCTTCAATATATACCAATAAAGTCATTATTGATATAGAATCCATACCAATATCAATCATTAAAGTATCTTCTTTAATTTCATCTCTAAATGGAATTTCCAAATCCCTAACAATTATATCAATTATTTTTTCCCTTACAGCTTCACTCGTCATTATAAATACCTCCTACAATGATTTAATTATATTAAACTTATAACTTAACCATCAATTATAATTTATATTTTTTTCTAAAAATGAAATAGCAAAATAGACCAGTTAGTAATGTCATTATTGATAGTATAACAAATAGATATCTGTAATTTAATAACGAACCTATTCCTCCAAAAACAATTAATATTAGTGTTGCTAAAATATTTTGTATAATCCTTTTAAAACTAGTTATTCTTCCAATGTACTCTTTATCACAGCGGTACTGTATATTGCTATTATATATTATGCCTATACCAGAATGGAAAACACCAATAAAAAAATTAACTACAATAGCTAATAATACTGTTGGTACTGTTGCAAAAACAACAAATCCAAGAGATACCAAAATATATCCAAGCCACAAATATATATTTTCTTTCTTTGCTTTTTTTAGTATTCCTATAAATAGAGCACCAAATATAGTACCTATTCCAAGAGCTGTATCAACAAATCCTAACGAAGTAGCAGTTCCCTTAAGAATGTTAGATATGAATGCTGGTTCTAGCAAATTGATTAATGAAATCAATAAGGGACCAGGTATACTAAATATTACTATTGAACGTAAAACCTTATTCAACCTTATAATCCTTAAACCTTCAACAATATTAGTAAAATATTTTATTTTATCTTTTTTTTCAATACTATGATATTCATTCGTTGTAACTATCCTCTTGACAAACATGATACTAAAAGCAGATAATATAAAACTTATTGCATCTACTACTAATACTCCAACATTACCGACTATACTTATTATAAATCCAGCTGATGCTGACCCTAACAAATACCCAAATTGATATGCTATTGTAGATGTGGAATTAAAACTAACTAAATTATCTTTTTTAATAGAATCGACTACCAACCCCGAAAAAGAAATAAAATATGTTGTTTCTAATAGCGAAAGTAAAACTTTAGCTATAAATAAGGGTATAATATAATAATTGAAGTTAACACAGACTATTAATAATACTATAATAAAACATCTTAAAATATCTGCTGATATTACTAATTTTTTTCGTGAGAAACGATCTGCCAGAACTCCTATAAACGGTATGGATAGTATTATAGGTATTCCACTAATAGCCTGAAATAAACTTAAAAATAATATAGAACCAGATTCATTATATATAAACCAATTAACACCAATAAAAAAGACGCCATCACCAAAATAGGAAATAAACCTTGATAAAGATATTAAAGTAATATTAGACATTTGATTGTTTACCACTATTTTGTTCATATTAATTATCACCAGCCTTATGATGTTAAAATCATAAAATATTTGTTGAAAATTAATTAATTCTCAATATATTAAAATACAATTCATCATCAATTTTTACAACATAAAAATTTATTGTAATCATTTATTATCTTATCAACTAATTGTTCTGTAGAATGTCTTTGAAGAAAACAACATTCTTTTGCTGGCCTATCACAGATAAAACATTTTCTTGCAGCCAATTGCATTGAATTACGACTTATTTTTATTCCCATCTTATTAAAAACATCAATATCCCAATATTTACTTAAGTAATTATTTTGTTCTAGCATAATACAAATTTTTTTTATATATCTTGCATCTTTATTAATCTGGAGAAAACCTATCATTCCCAAAGCACTATGTATTATATAAATATTTTTAATATCAATATTATTTTGTTTCAGATATGTTAACATACTTTTGATACCAAGTTGAAACAACTCATAACTTGGATAAATATTTTTATTTGGTCCTGGCATATTTACCATAATTTGTATCATAGCCAAATTACTATTAAAAGAATTGCGGATATCTTTAACATGTTCTTTTTCAAACAATATTCTATTCAAAATAATCAGACCTTTCTGTATAACCAGAATCCCATAAATATAAAGCCAATGTAACACAGGTAAGATCTGCTGAACCACCTGGGCTTAAAGATTTTTCTTTAAAGTCTTGGCACATTTGTTTAAGTTGTATCTGTCCATTGATACTAAATATACTTCCATTATTTAATACATTTTGAGCATAATTTCGTACATATTCTATACGACTGATATTAAATTCTCTGTTCAACAAAGTCGTATCTTCTGTCCTTGACATTAAAACAAGTAGAGTATGAATTATTGCTTTTCGCTGTCCAACATCTTTTAGCATTGCATCTTTCAGTGCTGGTAGTCCTGCCTCAAATATACTCTTGTAACCGGTTATGGCCTCTCCTCTAATCCCCTTCAAACCATATTTACAATACGCCTTAAGTCCCGTTGTCAATTTGTCATATGAACATTCTACTGCATATTCAAACTGTTTAGAAATATCTTTTTCTACTATTTCACTAATATAACTGCGTATATGTTCAGGCTCTAAGCTTCTGTCCCTCACATATGTTATTCCTGCAGCCGCACACATTAATATTCCATGAAAAATCATTCCTTTGTGTGTATTAATTCCATTAGTCATCTGAAACATATTAGTCTCAGCTTCTAATCCTAACTGCTGCAGACTATGAAATAAATTTGACACTTTCTTTTTCAACCCATAATCAATACCTTTTTTAGCTGCTAAATAAAAATAGTCCGATAATGCTATACTGCTATTAATAAATGTATATACATCCATATCCTTATGACATCCACTATCTATCGGACTAACCAGTCCAGGTGAAGGCCAGCTTACTACCTCTGCCATTAGTGAAAAATTCATTTTGTCACTTATCCATTTAGCTGTAATATCAATATCCTTCATTTAGTTCTCTCCGTATAATTTCAGGCCATTGTTTATTATCTAAACCGTATTGTTGTAAAAAACTCCACGTACATCTTTCTATACCTAGCCCCATACAACCAGACCAAGTCTTGTTACTTTTATTGATATTAAAATTAAATGTTTTGGAAAAATAATTTCCGTGTGTATCAAATGATGCAATTGAAAGCGAGTCATTTTTATATGGTATATCTGCTTTTACTTCGTATTTTACATTCTTAGGTATTTCGAAATTTTTTCTTGCATCATCACAAATAAAAAATGGATCATTCGCTAACGCACAATTTCCTTTTATACCTAATTCTTGCATCCATTCAAATGTCCATTTCAATATATTTTCCCTATTTTCGACTACAAAATTAGGCTCACCAAGAAATACAAATTCTCTCATAGAAAAATTCAATAGTCTTTCCAATAAATACGTTTTCTTTCCTTCATTCCTATAACATTCACCTTTGACAGTATATATAAGATTATCTTCAATTTCCTGATCCTGTAAACTGAAGTATATCTTAAAACAAGGTGCACTTTGGAGTACATATTTAGGTGTTCCCAAATAATTATTAAACTCATTAGGCAACTTACCCTTATTTTTTTGTATACTATTGGCAAAATCTTTTGTAGTATCATTATTCAAGGTCATTGGGTAAAAAAGATGTTTTGGTGCACTTTGAAAATAATTTAATTTTTCCATATAATATTTTGGAATTAATGTACTGTATTTTACTTCCTTAACATTATCATAATGTTTCATCATGTATTTTACATAACTTCTATCAAAGTACTCTAACAATCTTATTAATTCTCCTGAAAATTGCATATCATGTCCTCTTAATAATTTTATCCAACCTCTTTTAAGTAATTCTATTGATATATTGGTATTATTCTTAGGCTTACATGTTGAGCAATAATCCAAATAATCATTTGTTATTATGTTTCCTTCTAGTGCAATAGCTACCTCTTTGTTAGAAATAAAATATTGCTCAAGAAAATCATCTATTTCTTTTTTTATTTCATCAATATCTTTATTTTGAAGATAATAAACAGTAACATTTTTACTATTAACTTCATCAACATACACCTTGTGAACCGAAGTTTGCTGCATTAATAAATAACTAAAACTTTTTATTTCAATATTGCTTAATGTTCTTTTTAATTCAAATTTATATGATTCAAACATTATCAATCCTCCTTTTTTATAACTTAAGTTGATTCAATTAATTTCTGTATGTATCTATTGTTATTTTAATCTGGTCAGGATGTATCACTGATCTCCCTGAGAATCCCATATTCTTGGAAAGCATACAATCCTTCTTATAACCTTCTATATCTTTGTAATTCATATATGTTGTATCAAAACAATAAATATTGTTCTCCTTACAAAACTTACATATACTTTTTTTTGCATCAATTACTTCTTGTTGGGGATCTTCACTAGAATCCTTAACATCATCATAGTAATCACCTCCACCTATAGTAAATGCATAGATATTATCATTATTATCATATATGTGCTTTATGTTTCGTAAGCCTTCTCTACTCTCAATCATGACTTCATATTGAGGTATATAATCTTGTTCTTTAACAAATTCTCTTACATATTTATCTACCAATTGTAAATCTTCACACTTATTTACCATAGGTACACGTATCCTACTAGGTCTATACAATAATATTGCCTGCAAATCATCCTTCCAATAATTTGTATATACGCTATTAATCCTTACACTCAAATTTTTATCACTATCTTTGAATTCAGATAATGCTCCTTTTACTAGATATCTTGCATCAATTTTTTTGTTTTGTGGAGTTCCATCCTCTAAGCATAACAGAATATTTTTTATGCTTAGAGTCATAGCTTTTTCAATATATCCAGGTTTGTATCCTGCCACATATAATACAACTCTATCTCTATCTGTTATTGGATAATAGTTGTTTTTCACACTTATTCCCTCCTTCATTACATTGTTCTGAATAACTGTTCACTAATGAAACTACAGCTTCACAACGAGCATTGATAACCCAGGTATTAGCTCCTGTATAATATACAGTAGGATTATACTTTATAAGGTCATATTCACTTAGGTACTTTGTAATTGTGTCATTTACAAGTTTACTATCAATTTCCATAACAAGATTATTAATTACTAACTTTTTATTTTTTGATGATATAACTATCAATATATCACTAGACTCAATTGATCCAATACTAATTTCCATAATTCATCCTCCTCATACTTGTTATTGCCTCAAGCAAAAAATAATCTCCCCATACTTGAGATTCACCTTGAGTGAAAGTTACTTTTTTGGGAGTACTGGCATGTATTAAAATACCCTCATGATTTTCTTGTCCAAAAGTCATATATTTTTCTGAAATCAGAATATTTAATAATCTTGAAGCCAGATTATAATACTTTTGTTTTTCATTAATTTCTTTTAAACCAATAGATAGCTGTACAAAAGCTGATGCAGCTATACTAGCTGCTGATGAATCTTTTATTTCTAATTCATCCGTTATTAAGAGATCCCAGTAGGGAACACCATCTTTACCTGTATTATCCACATAAAAACTGGTTAACCTGTCTATAATCTCAAGATAGCTTCTATTATCAGTATATAGAAAAGCTTGTACCAACCCATAAATTGCCCAAGAATGTCCTCTGGACCATACAGAATTATTACTTTCAGCATTTTTATTGTATATTTCAACAACTTCTCCATTGCTATTGAATTTCACATATTCACAAGTTTTTCCGTCATCAGAAATCATAGTGTCGATCATTTTGTTAATACATTTTTCTACTGTACTTTTATAACGGTTATCATTTGTTTCTTTATAAGCCCATAGCCATATGCCAATATTCATGAATTCGTCAATACCTTGATAACATTCACCGTTTTTTAGCCAACTACATTTCAGATATCCTTGAGGTGTAAGTGATTCAAATAAATTATTAGCTACTTCAAGTGCTACTTGTCTATAATAAGGTTCGCCAGTTTCTTTATATCCATTTATATATGAAAATATAAACAGATAACCTATGTCTTGAAAATCCCCTTTATTTTTATAATACTCTATTGCTCGTGTAAACATATCTGCATATTCATGCCAAAATTCATTCATATCTATGCTGTATAGCAACCATAACTGCCCAGGAAGAAAACCATTAGACCATTTATCATCCCATATCCATTTACCATTACGTGTCACAAATGGGAATAATGTCTTATTATTTGTTTTTTCTAATTTATCCCACGAATTCACTTGTTGTGTTAACTGTTTTCTTGCCAGATCTAATGCTCTATCTAACTTTTTATATAGATTCATGTCATCACCTCTTTCACTACATTACCTTAAATTTAATAGTTTTCTTAGCATCAGATATTAGCTCATAGATCTTTTTATGACTAATAGCTGTAAAGATAGTAAAACCCATCCTTGAATAGTTACTAGTTACAGGCTCAATTATATGACCAGGCGACACTGAAAGTTCAGCTCTTACAAAACCATCCATCTTTTTCAATTCATCCAGCCCGATTACCTCCAACAACTTACCTGGTTGTGCAGTAAAATAAGATATACATGAAACCCCTATGGGTTTATCTGGGAAAACAGCATTCTTACCACTAAGAATATTGATAAATATTTGGAATAAATTAATACCATATGATAACTCAAACAATTCAGGTATATTATCTCCTGGAGCACGCCCAGCACACTCAATTAAATAAGGACCTTTATCGTTTAACATCCATTCTGAATGAAGAATTCCATTTTCCACCCCAAGCCCTTGTATTAGAGCTTGTTTTGCCGCAATAATACTTTTCTTCTCTTCATCAGAAAAATCACCTGGTACTATATGTCCTAATTCAACGGAATATTTGTTTGACATTGTCAGTTTTTTTGTAATATTATTGAATAACACTTGTCCATCCTTAACAAAAGTTTCAACACTTAATTCATGTCCTTCTATAAAATCCTCAGCGATATACTCCCATTTAAGTTGTCTTTCTGTAACAACTTTGTTACCCTCAGATGCATTAGTAACTTCTTGCCAAGCAGATTTGAGTTCATCCCCATTGTTAATCCTAACGACACCTACGCTGGCTTGCCTATTTGCTGGTTTTAAAATCATTGGTTTTCCTCTATAAAAACTTATTAGTTCTTTATAGTTTTCAATTTTCTTATATTTAGGTTGTAATATGCCTAGTTTATAAGCTTCATTTCTAAGTTTATACTTATTTGTCATAGAACTAGCAGCAAGATCCCCTAATCTTGGAAATCTTAATTTTTTAGCAATTTCATTTACTGCAAATACACTGTATTCTCTTCCAGGTATTACCGCGTCAAATCCTATAATCTCATTCCATTTACAAGCAACTTCAACACAGTCCAATGATTGCTGATATGCTCCTATCTTTATCCCTTTAATTAATATTGATGTAAATTCCTTAAAATTATTCCTATAGAGTTCTTCCTCTTCTATTATGTATAATGAAATATCATCTTTAATATTTTCTATATTATAGATAACTCTTGGATTGAGTCCTATCATAAGAATTTTCATAGTTATTTATTACTCCTCCTATAAATAATATTTAATACTTTCTTTAACTAAACATTAGAATGTTTTTAGTAATAATTTATTACTCTATTATAAATTTTATTTCATTCTCAATTTCTAACATTATCCTTTTTAATTCCTCTAAACTATTTCCTCTTACCATATAGAACCCTATACGATCCCACGAACATTTAATTGGCCTAATAATTTGACCAGATGACGCATTCAAAAGATATTTTATTACATTTGGACTATCCTTCAATATATGTACACCAGTTATCTTTACAAGTCTACCTGGATTTGGTCTAAAATATCTTATTCCTGCATAGGAATTATGGGTATAATTAATTTCAGGTTGTTCTCCCATTAATACTTTTAGAAATGCCTCAAACAAGTTGAATTTATATACCTCTTTTATAAGTTCAGGAATTTTATCTCCAGGTGCACGAACAGCACACTCAATTAGTTTTGGTCCTTCTTCAGTAATTTTCCACTCAGAATGAAAAAGTCCTGATTTTGCTTCTAATCCTTTTAACATTTGTTCATTAGAATTTAACAAAGCTTGTTTATCCTTATCACAAATTTCAGCTGGTACTATATGACCTGTCTCAGCAAAATAGTTTCCTCCAATTGTATCTTTATATGTAATATTATTGAATAAACTCTCTCCTTTTAGAACAATTGATTCTATTGAAACCTCATATCCCCTAATAAAATCTTCAACCATATATTCCCATTTGAGACTTCTTTTTACTACTCTGCTACCTTCAGAAACATTTAAGCATTCTTCCCACGCACCCGCTATATCTTCCTTTTTTTCAACTTTAACTACTCCGACAGATGCTTGCCGATTAATAGGTTTAATAACAATGGGTTTCTTATTAAAAAACTTTTCTATTTGGTCTGTAGAATTAACCTTTAAAAAATTAGGTTGTGGCACTCCTATAGCACAGCATATTTGCCTAAGCTTATATTTATTGGTACAAGCTTCAACAGCTATTTGTCCTGGATTAGCGAATCCAAGTATATCCATAGCTTTATATGTTCCTTTAACTGCATACTCTGCACCTGGAACTATTACATTAAATGATACTTCTTTATGCCATTTGCAAATTATATCTATAATCTCAGAACTTTGTTGATATTGGCTAAATCTCACCTCTTTAATTGGCTTTCTTGTATATTCTACTGAACAAGAATCATATATCTCTTTTTCTTCCAATATATAAACCTCATAATTTTTATTGGATGCTACAAGAGAATCTACAAAAGCTTTATCCAGCCCAATCATAAGAACTTTTGTTACCATAGTAAAAACCTCCCCAAAATATCATTTTATTACGTAAAGTTCAATATATTCTATATATTACTATATTTTTTGTTAATAATCAACTTTATTTTATCATTTTTTTATTCTTTAAATTTTATTTAATATTTTGTTTATTTGCTTTTACTATATATGCTATATATATTATTTTGTTATTTATGATATTATTTTTATTCATACAAAACAAAGGTAGCTCATGGATAAAACTCTATTTTTTCGATTTATCCAAAAATTATAAGATAGCACTAAATTTTAATGATATAACAAAAAAAGCCAAGACAAAAATAAAACATTTTTATCTGAGCTTCTTTTGTTATCATTAACTTAATGAAATTGGACTAAGCCTCTTCATCATCTTAATGTAAATATTTATTTAATTATATTTTAAACCTAGATGCCGTATTATCCAACTCATTAGCTAATTGGGATAGTTTTTCACTAGTTGACACTATTAGTTGTAATGATGCAGATTGTTCTTCTGTAGATGCCGCTACTTCTTCTGTACTTGCTGCATTCTCTTCTGCAATAGCTGACAAATTACTAATAACATCTAATATTTCTGATTTCTTAGTTTTAAGCTCTTCTCCTAATGAATTCAATTTATCAATACTTTTGCTAGAATCATTTATAGCATAAGAAATATCTTTGTACTTTCTCTCTGTCTCTTTCACACTTGTGACTTGTTGTTCAACAATATCTGATACTTCTTTTATTCTAACTACTGCTTCTTTTGCATTGTTTACTAACTCGTTAACAATCTTATCTATCTCCTTAGTAGAAGTAGTCGACTGTTCTGCGAGTTTTCGTATTTCTTCAGCCACAACTGCAAATCCTTTTCCTGCATCACCTGCTCTTGCTGCCTCAATTGCCGCATTTAGAGCCAATAAATTAGTCTGTTCTGCTATAGCTGCAATCATTGTACTTGCTTTTCCAATCTTTTGAGTACTTTTATTGGTTTCTGCAATGACACCAAATATTTCTTTTGCTGATTTACCACTTTCTTCAGTCTTGTTAATTAGTTCGCTAATTTCCACGAGACCTGAATCTATTAATTCATCTGCTTTATTGGAATTATCATTAAGCTCTATCATAACATTATGTTCATCTTCAATAAGATTACCTAACTGATAGATTGATTCTGATCCTACTTCAGTATTATGGGCTTGCTCAGAAGAACTTTTTGCTATTTCTCCTATAGTTACCGCAACATTATTAGCAGTATTAGCACACTGCTCCGTAATATCTGTCATAGCCATTGATGAATCCCTTACTTCTCTAGAAGCATCTGTTATTTTAGTAATCAAATCAATAAAATTATTCTGCATTTTAAAAAGCGCATTGGATATAATACCAATTTCATCTTTTCTATTAAAATATTTACTGATTTGTGTATCATCCTTAGCTAAGTCATAATTTGATAACCTATTTAGAACTTTTGCCAAATGTCTTAGTGGTTTTGCAATCATTGAACCAATCATATACACTAATAATAAAGTTATTATCAACATTATAGTTGTAGTACTGAAACTTAATATTTTTAATTGATCCAATTCTTTTAGTACTTCATTGACTGGAGCTACTACCCCCAAAGACCAATCGGTATTAGCTATTGGCGCATATCCCATTATATTATTGTTATCATCGATAGTATATTCTCCACTACCACTTAATCCTTCAATCATATCATTAACGATTTTGCTGTATTGTTTGGAGTTCTTGGATTCGTCTATCATATTGACACTATTAACTCTCTCTATACTTTTATCAGCTACTAATTGACCATTTTTATTGACAATAAAAGCATATCCGTTAGCACCAATTGTAATATCTGAAATCATTTCTGTAAAAGCATTAATATCCTGAATAGCGATAAGTATTCCACAAATTCCACCACCCCTATAGATTGGAGTAGCATATGTAACAAATAAAGATTTACCCGTTTCATCTTTAAGTACATCTGAAATAATAGTTTCTCCATCTAATGCTTTTTTAAAATATTCTCTTTCAGATACATCTTTCTCTTCATCTTTATTGGAATACGCTTTTCCATCAACATCTGAAATGAACATTTTTGAATATCCATATTTACTTATCTCATTATTAAGAGCAATCATTTTCTCTCTTTTGGTAACATACGTTTCAACTATTTTTTCTTTGGATGCAATAGATTCAAGTACTTTTTTTTCTATATTTATTCTCTCTGCTATAACCTGTGATGATTTTTCAGATATTATTACTAAATTATCTTCTGTCTTATTTAGTAATATATCACTGCCGTACTTGTATACTAAAAAAGATAATGCCAAACACGAAATTAAGACTATAATTGAAATAACTAAAATTAATTTGGTTTTAATACTCTTCACACCCTATCCCCCCTCTTATAATGTTATATTTTACCTGATTCTGCAAAAAATGTCAAATTATACAATATAAATATAACGTAAGTGTTGTCTTTTTCTTTATTTAATAAGGCATAGTACTATTTCTAATAATAATATCAAGTTAATTATTACATATAATACTTATATACAGCTCTCTTTTATATAAATATTACCTTTAACTGTAAATATTTTTATGAAATTAACAACAAAAATCATAACTATAAAAAAATTTTTTTATCTGTTTATCACAATACTATTTCTTATTTAATAAAAAAGACTTTGTTTAGTCATGAACTAAGCCCGTCAGAGCTTAGAATTATACCTCATTATGAAGTATACTGACTAAACAAAGTCTATTCATTGATTTTATAATGATTAACTCAACTGATTATTTATTAAAAATATTATTATCAAACTTGAAATCTTGAAGCTTCTTTTTCTAGTTCTGCTGCTAGTGCAGAAAGACTCTCACTGGTACTAGCAATTTGCTGTAAAGCTGCTGACTGCTCTTGGGTAGAAGCTGCTCCTTCTTCTGTATTTGCTGCATTTTCTTCAGCTATAGCAGACATGTTTTGAATTACCTCTAATATATGTTCTTTTTTGCTTTGTAAATCAACACCAATGTTATTCAATTTTTTAATACTTTCACCTGTATCATTAATAGCATCAACGATTTGTTTATATTTTGATTCAGTGACATCCACACTCTTTCTCTGGTTATCTACTACTGATGATACATCTTTCATTCGATTAACAGCTAAAGAAGCATTAGTTGTTAATTCATTAACCACTTTATCAATATCTTTTGTTGAAGACGTAGACTGTTCTGCTAATTGTCTTATTTCTTCTGCAACAACTGCAAAACCTTTTCCTGATTCTCCAGCTCTTGCTGCTTCTATTGCAGCGTTAAGTGCTAATAAATTGGTCTGTTTTGCTATCGAAGCTATCATTGTACTAGCCTCAGAAATTTTTATTGAGCTTTCATTTGTCTTCTTAATAACATCAGATATTTCTTTTGTCGCTTCAATACTTAAATCTGTATTTTTTAATAAGTGATTTATTTCAATTAACCCTTCATCTGCTAATTTTATGACTTCATTTGCATTATCACTTACTTCATCTATGCATTCATTTTCTGTTTCAATTAAATTACCTAAATCATACACTGTCTGTGAACCAGACTCAGTATATTTTGCCTGATCCGTAGCCCCTTGTGCAATTTCTCCTATTGTAATAGCTACTTCTTCTGCAGCTTTCGCAGATTGTTGTGTAGTTAAATTCATGTTAGAAGAAGACTCGTTAATTCTATTAACGGTGTCAATAATTTTTCTAATTAGATTAACAAAATTATTCTGCATCACAGAAATAGAATTATATATAAATCCAATCTCGTCTTTTCTACTCTTGTGTTTGCTATCATTTTTATCTTTTCTTTCTGTCAAGTCAAATTTAGACATGATATCAATATTTTTAGATAGCTGTATCAATGGTTTTGCTATATATATACCTATTATATACATTAAGATCAGTGATATTATTAATATAACTATTGAAGTTATCAATGTACTTCTTTCCATTCCATCAAGTTCTGAAAGAACTTCGTTTAACGGTGCAGTAATTCCTATTGACCAATTAGTATTTTCTATAGGTGCATAGCCAATCATGTTTCTGTTACCATCATATGTATAAGATGTACTACCATGTTCTCTGGCAATCATTTTCACTAGCAAATTACTTAACTTTTTAGCAGACTTATCAGTGTTAGCTTCATCTATTAAATTCACATTATAAACTCTATTAACGTCTTTATCAGCTACAATTAAACCTTTATCATTAACAACATAAGCATATCCAGATTCTTCAACTGTAATATCAGATACAAGATTGCTAAAAGAGAGAGCATTCATTAATGAAACTACTACCCCTTGTACTTCACCATCATATTTTATAGGTGTTGCGTAAGCAATAATAAGAGATCCATCCTCTTTACTTACCAAAACATCAGATATTGTAGATTGACCATTTATCGCTTTCTGAAAATAATCTCTTTCACTTATATTGTATGTTTTTCCTTCTGTAGAAATAGCCTGTCCATTGATATCTACCAAGTCCATCAATTGATATCCATTTCTCTTAACTTCTTCTTTTAATGCATTCAACTTATCTTCATTAGTATTATTTGGATCAGTTATTCTAGTTCGACCAGCTATAACTTCTAATTTACCTAACTCATTATTAATTCTTTCTTCAATTACCTGAGATGATTTTTCAGCTATGATTGTAAGATTATGTTCCACACATCTAACTAATGTCTGCTTACTGAAATTGTAAGAAATGATACTTAAAGAACCGCATGCCACTATAATAATAATAGATAAAATAAAAATTAGCCTAAATTTAATGCTTTTCATTATAATAAAGTCCCCTTTCTAGTACCTACCATGTTACGCTTATTGATAAAATATGTCAATTATTTCTATTCTGTTTATTTATATATATTGATTTTACGATATTGCATTCTTTATAAAACACTACATATATTTAATTAAAATATTTGATTTTTTTAATTATATATATATAATATTAATAAGTGTTCCATTTATAAATAAGCTTAAATTAACATTTTTACCATATAAATTTCATGAAATTTATACAAATGGTAATTTAAGTACAATAAGTAATAAAGGAGTTTAATTATGGCAAAAATCAATTGGAAACCTGGTAATATGCTCTATCCATTACCAGCTGTATTAGTTTCCTGCGGAAACAATAAAGACAATTATAATATTATAACAATTGCATGGACGGGAACAATATGTACTAATCCTCCAATGACTTATATATCTGTCCGACCAAATAGATATTCTTATAATATAATTAAAGAGACAAAAGAATTTGTTATCAATCTAACCTGTGAGAATTTAGTTAAAGCAGTAGATTACTGTGGCGTCAAATCAGGAAAAGATATTAATAAATTCAGTGAGATGAATCTTACCATAGAAAAAGCAACTAAAATTGATGCACCTTTGATTGCTGAAAGTCCTGTTAATATAGAATGTATCGTTAAAGATATCGTTAAACTTGGTTCTCATGATATGTTTATTGCAGAAGTTGTCGCTGTTAATGCAGACGATCAGTATATAGACAAAAACAATAAATTCCATCTTGATAAATCTAATCCAATATGCTATTCACATGGAACCTATTTCTCCCTAGGCAAGAAATTAGGTACATTTGGATATTCTGTTGCAAAAAAGCCTAAAAAGAAATATCGTAAAAAATAATTCTCTAGTCTTAACCCTGTCTACAATAAATATATTTATAATTTTGAACAAACTTATGCAGAATAAAAATACTTTAAAAAAATTAATATTTTTATTCTGCATAACTATCTAATAAACTAATTATATATTTTACTTTACTGGTTCTATGTCCATCCCATCTTCTAAAATTAATTTTATCTAATTCTTTTTTTATTTCGTTTAATAATGATTTTCTATCATACTTAAAATCATCAACTAATAAATCTATAACTTTCGCAGTAATATTGATTTTCCATTCAGTCAATATAGGTTTATATGTTAATAAATATGCACAAAATCGTCCACCATCTATTTCTTTAGATCCACTAATGCTATCTTCAAAATCTATTCCATAGATTATGTCATCTTTTATTAAGAAATTCCTAAAATTAATATCATAGAATATCAATCTTCTACCCATATATTCAAAAGTGATTTGATAGTATTGCTCTAACCATGAAAACACCTTTTTGAAAATATCTATAATTGCTTTATCCTTATCTATAACAATATCATTTTCAATCAGCAAAAAATAGTCTAATAATGTTACATCACTGATATATGTCATATATATCATATTATTATTTTCATATATAATTCTTGGAACTTTCACATTATGTTTTTCTAATATTCTCAAAATACTTGTTTCTTTTTTCTTACAATGTTCCAAGTTGAGATATTCCTTGCGAACCAACTTCATTCCATTGTCTATATCATAAATAAGTTCTACTTTATTTTTCCGACTTTTAAAGGTTTTCATTAATTCATAATTCATTTTCATTCTGGATCCTTTACTAGATTAAGATTTAGTCTCAATTCTTATAGTACTTCCTTTTTTATAACCGTCTAATTCCTTAATAACTCCTAAAACAGCATTATTTAAGATTTTGCTTACAAAAGGAACCATATCTATTTCACGATCATCAATATATAACTTAGTATATGTGTTTTTTATACTACAATCTTCTCTTTTAGCTTCTCCCCTTAATATTTTATTACCTAATGTTCTACAATCATAACCACATTCGCTACAACAATTTTTGCTGAAATCAGGTAATTTATCATAAACTTTATTTATTAACAGATTAGTCAACTCATCAATATTTTTCATGCAATTAATAACAGGAATGCCTTCGTATTCACTTATTTGCTCAGCGACTCTACCAGATATGACAAACACACTATCATCTATTCTTTCTCTGATTTCTGCTATACTCTTAGCGGTCAATATTTTAGGCATATTATAATCGGTTACGCCTTCTAGAATTACATAATCATGGTTATAGAACGATAATATCTCTTCAACAGATAATTTCTTCTGATACAAGATGTCTGTTTCATGATAACCTCTTGCAGTAACCAATTGTGATCCTGCTTCTTTATGCCTTGATGTATTAGTTCCTTCTTTATCTATTTCAAATTCTTCATAATGAATTTCTTTAACTGAGCCAACAGTAAATCTTCGTTTCCTTAGTTCTTTAATTATATTCTCAATTGTAGTCGTTTTACCCGAATCAGTATAACCATATACAGAAAATATTTTCATTACTTCATCCCCTTATAAATATATATAATATATATAACTGGTTATAGCAGTTGATAATATCATTATAAAATAATCTGCAAAATTTAACTTGAGTTTTATGTAGCTTGTCCTCTTATCAAATGCTCTTAACCCTTTACATTCCATAGCAATAGCAATTTGTTTTGACTTTATCACTGCTCCTACTATAACTGGTGTAAATATGTATGTATATACTCTTATTTTCTTTTTAATAGATAATTTGTTAATATTAATTCCTCTAAGTTCTATTGCTGTTAGATTATCTTTTAGTTCCTCAGAAAGTAATGGTATAAATTTGATTCCTATCATAACCATAAAGGCTATGTCATATGGAATTTTGATTTGAACTAATCCTTGCAATAATTCTCTTGATGAAGATGTCATTAATAATGATGCAGAAATTAATATGATAATCATTCTAAATGCAAACTGAAAAGCTTTATCAATACCTACATCAGTTAATAAAGGTATATCTAAAAATATTATTATCGGTGTCCCACTATTAGTAAATACACTTTGAATCAAAATCATAAAAAGAAAAATTAATATAAATTTTTTCAATCTCCTTAATACTATCAACAAAGGGCTTTTGAACATGATACAAACAATGATACTTATAACAAAGATTATAAATAACAGTTTCACGTCCCTAATAATAACTGATAGAGAAGACATACACACAACAATGAATAATTTAGTTCGTGGATCAACGTCCCTACTTAGTGTCATGAATTATTTCTCCTTTTGACAAAGTAATTATTCTATCAGCATTCTCATTAACAAATTCCATATCATGACTTATAATAAGAATTCCTATATCTTCTACCTTAATATCTTTTATGTAATCAGCTAATCGTTGCTTTCTTATTATGTCAAGTCCTGTCGTAGGTTCATCTAAAATTAAATATCTAGGATTACTTAAGATTATACTCGCAAGAGCAAGTCTCTGTTTTTCTCCTTGACTCAATCTATAAGTATACTCATTAAGTTTTTCATGCAGATCAAAATAATTTAATATATTTTCCATTCTTGTTTTACTTTCTATATCATCTTTGTCCATGATTTGATCAACAAAAAGCATTTGTTCTTTAACAGTTAATGCAAATATTTGTCTGTTTGGGTTTTGGAACAGATATCCTATCGTTTTGCCTATTTCACCTAAAGACATATTATTAGTGGGTTCATTGTTAATATATACAGTACCTTGTGTAGGCTTGAATATTCCACACAATAATTTCCCCAATGTAGTTTTTCCTGAACCGTTTTCACCAATAAGAGCAGTTATGTTATTATCAATTTCCAATGACAAGCCTTTTATTATACTACTGTTTTTTTTATACCCATAATAAATATTATCTGCTCGTATAATCGTCACTGTCTACATGTCTCCTTCATAGATATTAATTTTACCCTGTTTCAATAATAGGATTCTATCCACAATATCTAGATTGTTCATTTCATGATCAACCATTATTATGGTTTTTCCATTATTACGCAAATTACATATTACTTTTTTTAATGTCTCTTTTCCACTATTATCTACCTGCGACATAGCTTCATCAAAAATTATAATTTCCGGCTCTAGAACTAGTACAGCCCCAAGAGCAACTAATTGCTTTTCTCCTCCTGACAAAAGGCAGGGATTTTGTTTTCTATAATTCTCTAATCCTAATAAATCAAGCATTTCATCGACTTTACTAATAATTGTTTTTCTAGGTACACACATATTTTCTAATGCAAATGCGAGTTCATCTTCTACTCTAGATGAAAATAATTGAAACTCTGGATCTTGAAATACCATTCCTATTTGCTTAACTTTCTCGTAATTTTCCATGGTATTAATATTTTGACCGAAAATATTAATTTCCCCGGCAATAGTTCCATTAACCATATTAGGTATTATACCTTTTAGAGTATAGCAGAGAGTACTTTTACCCCCTCCGCTAAGTCCAACTATACCAACTATCTCACCTTTGTTTATTGTAAAATCTATGCCTTTCAATATATTATTATCTTGTCCTTCATACTTGAAATACAAGTTCTTTACTTCTACAGCAGGCCTCACTTCACATCTGCCTCTACTGCAAATTTTGCCCAATTCTGGCTAAATTGATCTTTACTGACTACTACCAAGAAAGGTCCACAGCCTCCATCATCCTTTCCTTTGAGAGCTTCTTTTTCTTTCATATAAGCTAGATAAATATTATCATCCTCTTTGATTTTTTCAATATCATAAGGTACAGCATATCCATCTACAGAAGATACGACTACAGAAATTTTATCGTCTAAAGATATTCCTGCTTCTTTTAATACATTTTTGAAAGGAACACCTGTATACGTATATTCCACTGCATCTTTACCTTTAGTTTTGTAATTACCTTTAAAATCAGTTTCACCAAATTCTCTTATTTGGTCAAGTGTTAATGTTACTTTCTCATTACCGTTTTCTTTAATTGAAAATTGAGCATTTTCTTGTAAAGCTATCAATGATTTAGAATTTCTCATATTCATATAAGCAGTGATTCCCACTATCACTACTAAAACCCCTATAATTATACCAATATTTTTTTTCATTTACCTTTTTCTCCTTCTCAAAAAATTTTTATCTAGCTTTCAGTTTTCAATAACCTGAGTTCTTTTAATTTACGTACAATATTATAAGAAATAATTCCTCCTAGACTCCCTGATAATGCTGAAGTACTTAATGATAGTATTAAGAACAATAATGGTAACTGAAAAAACACTAGATTAGATAAAAACGTTCCAGTCATATTAGCAATAATACATCCCGAAAAACAATCCACTAATCCGTCTCCATTTTTCCTTAATATAAAATACCAAATATCTACCATCAAGCCAGGAAGTGTATAGGTTACTAAACTCATAATTCCATGACTCCCTATTGTTCCCGATACAAGCACCATAATCCCTTGTACCAATGCAATCAATGTGGCTGTTCCTCTTTTATTGATAATACCTGCTCCTATTATTATCCACATCATATAAAATCCGCCTGCAAGTGCTCCACCTGGAATAAACAGTGGCCCAGAAACTATATGTATTAATGGGGTTATTATTGATTTGGTTGCGATACCAAGTCCTGCCAACATAGCAATTATAACTAACTCAAATATAGGATAGCTATCAAGAAATTTTCTCATTATCATTCCCCCTGTAAAATACTTATATCTACTTATCTACCCACTTATGTTTGAAAAGGAACAAAAGGCTACGACTCATAAAAAATTTCAAGGAAAATAGAAAGTAGAACTTTCCTATTTCAACAAAAAAACAGTCTTCCATTAGGGAAAAACTGTAGTTTATAAACCATAGTTTACTAATTCCCTCCTTTCCACACCGGGAGGCATAATCGTTTCCAATTATACCCTATGAAGATATAATATTATATCTTGCTCGACTTATCATCCATAGTACAACCTTAGGTCAATAAGTTCGGAGTAAATATTCGTTTTGTATAATTATAATATATTTTAGGGACATATGTCAAATCAATTATATATAATGCATATATATTTTTTATCTAATATATTTTACTTGTAATTTTGTATAAATAACAAGACATATTTAACAATACACCAACAGAATTTTTACAAATAATACTTTATCTATCAATGTGTTTTCACTTAACCATTAAGTGTCCTAATTATATTTTCATGCATAGGATATTCTTCAATGAGTTCATCACTTGTATACATATGAAAATCATTAAAATCGAATCCAGGTGAAACCATACAACTTACCAAACCGAATGTATCATTATCAGTAATTTCAGCACCAAAAATAGTACCTGCTGGAACGATTATCTGTGGTTGTTGATTTTTTTCAATATCTAATCCTAATATACTATTGCAATATTCTCCATTAGAAGTAATCATATGTATTGTTAAAGGTGCTCCATAATGATAAAACCATATTTCATCAGACGTAAGCTTATGAAATTTAGATACTTGTCCTGATTTCAAAAGATAATATATAGTAGTTGATAAAGACCTATCACTTGTTTGTTTTGTATTCTTGTATAATTCTCTATAGTACCCGCCTTCAACATGTGGAATCAGTTCTAACTTGTCAATAAAATACTCTGCATCATACACATTCATCATCTCCTCTATCTATTAAGATAAAATAAAAAAGTAACACAATTTCTTCAATCAAAATTGTGTTTACATATTTTTCTATAATATTTTCAGATCTTCAATGGTACCATAATATATTGTATCATCACTAATATATAGCTCTTGTATTAAATTGTCTGCTCTGATGACGGTTTCATTGATATTTTCCTTGATATTATATTTATTAATGCTTTTTTGGTCTTCGCTTATATAATAGATATAATCATCTATTAAAAATCCTAATTTATAATATTTATTTAAGCTATTTAATAAATCCTTTGTTTTGATATCATATATATTAACCATTAAATCATTTCCACTGTCTATTTCTTCTATCGCCAAATAATTTACATTTGCAACAAAACTAATTGGTTTATCAATAGTAAGCTTAGTACACTCATATATCTCTTCTAAATTAAAATTATTAATATCAATTCTCAAAATAGAAGGATACTTATTACCTTTTTCTGTAAAATAAAAGTAATTATCATTAAATTTTTGATTACCTCCGAACCATCTTACATAATATAAGCAATCACGTTTTTTCTTATCATATACTCCTAATATGATTTCGCTAGAAATATTATTGCCCTGTAACGTTTCATTAAAAATAATACAGTTCTCATTTTCATATAGTTTATCGGTAAATTCTAAATTATTGATATTTATTTCTTTTATAACTTCTTTGTCTTTTTCTAAATAGTAGATGTATAATTTTTCATCATCAGTAAAATAATCATCAATTGTTAGAGCAGGTATAATATTAATTAATTCACTTGACTCTGTATTGTTATTTATTTTATAAAGCGCATTGATATCTTCATTGTTTATATAAAACACATTATCTTTGATTTTTATTAACATCTTGATTAACGAGTTGTTAAGCTTTTCTTTATTATTACCACTTTTATCTACTCTATATAGATAATCATCTTCATAATAAACTTTATTACCTAATACCTCATATTTATTTATATTTCCATCAACAATTTTACTATGCCTATTATTTTTATAACAAAACAAAGCTTTATCATCTATAGAATAATAGTAAATAGTGTTATTGATGACTCTTAAATTATTTACATTCTTAACTTTTAGACTTTTTCTTTCTTTAGTATATCTGTTATAATAATATAAAGTTCCTTCTTCATTAACATACGTAATGAATTTGTTGTTATAATCATACCAATCACTATTTATTATACCTATCTTTTCTAATGCATTCTTATCTGAAATCAAATTAATTAATGTATGGTTACTACTAGGATAATAAGTATTATTATTAAGGTGAACGGATGCGTCATAACTTTCAATTCTAAATTCTTTTTTATTATCTTTATTGACCACTTGATATATATATGAATTATCATATTTTCTGTTTACATTTAGCTTCTCCAAGTTATCTTTATCAAGCAAGCTTATGATACCTCTATCATCTACTAAATAAATAGAATCATCACCTATAAAATAATTCATAAATTCCCCTAGATTACTATTACTATAACTATTACCATCAAAATCCATCTTCTTTATAATATCTTTTTCATTGTCAACTTGAATTATTGAATTACTATCAATGTTAATATCCATGTCTAAATCTAAGAATATATTTTTATTTTCCAATTTTTGATGCTCAATATCGTAAAGCATTAATTGTCGACCATATATATATAAGTCCTGTCCCTGTAAATCTATAATACGATTTTTACTACTATATGTATTTATTGCTTTGATTGAATAAGTATTAACATCTAATATATATAACATATCACTAGCAAAAAACATTCTATCATCATAATATATTATTTCGTTTTTTGTAGGATAAGCTGTTGTTACTAATTCTTTTATCTTATCATCTTCATATACATATATAGTCTTGTCGGAATCAATAAACAAGAAAATCTTGTCTCCACAACTAATAATATTATTGCAGAATTGATTTTCCAATATAGTTTTATTGGACCTTGTATTAATATTATAAATCCTAACCGAAATCTCATCTTCAGTTTTAATGCAATATATGATTTCATCATCATTCGAATCTGCTGTTAACTTTGCACCAATAATTGGATTATTAAATGTATCTAAAATACTTTCTGTATTAGTTAGAGTGTTAAAATGATAAAGAGTATTAGATATTATATAGATATAACCATCTTTTATCTTTTGATATTTATCTAGAGGTTTATTAATTAAGTTAATTTTTTGATTATTATAAAGTAATTTTATCCCTGATTCATTAGCATAATATATTTTATCTTGTAAAAGTTTCTTTCTTTCAATATTACCTTCGCATACTCTAATCTTATTTCCTGTCTTTGTATTGAATCGATATATATATGGCTTATTATCGTGTTCGCATTCTGTATACAGCCACCAATCATTCATATCAATAATATCATCTGATAAATTAGCATATTGTTTTTTAAACATATCATAATTAATTGTTATATCTTTTTTGGATTCTATAACTTTGAATGTTTCTAAAGTTTCTTGATCTTCATCATCTACTTTTACTCTGGGTTTTACATAATTATCTTTACTAGAATTGTCTTCCTGTACACTGTTTATGATATCATTGTCTTCTTGAAATGTTTCAGTATCGAAAGTTGATTTATAATTCTTGCTATTTTCTCCATTACAACCCACAAGTACAGATATGAAAATTAAAACAATAATATTCATTTTTATGTATCTTCCATTCATATTCATCCCTCACACATACTATGTATTAAGTACTTTCATAATATACCTTATAGATGATAAATGCAAGCAAATATAAACTTATCAATATTAAATTTACTTTACAATATTACTATACAAACAAAAAATTCTGTGACTTATTATAACTTACGAAATATTCTATATGATAACTATTATTGATAAAGCAAAAACGGTTCTTTCACCATAAGCAAAAGAACCGTTTTTATGTATATTTAATGTTATATGTTTAGCTAATTTATATTATCTATCTTAATTATCTCTGTACTCTACCAGAAGCATCACCATTAATAAGTGTTTCTACTTCATCAGCAGTTACTAAGTTAAAGTCTCCATTAATTGTATGTTTTAATGCTGAAGCACCTACAGCGAATTCTAATGCATATTTGAAATCATCATTACTTGATAATAGACCATAAATAAGTCCACCAGCGAATGAATCTCCTCCACCTACTCTATCTACTATTCTAATATCATATTTCTTAGAACGATAGAATTCGTTACCATCATAGATAAGTGCTGACCATCCATTATCAGATGCTGAATAACTTTCTCTTAATGTTGTTACAACATATTTGAAATTGAACTTATCTTTCATTTGTTTAAATATTTTTTTATATCCTTCTAGTTCAAGGCTTCCTGAAGTAACATCTGTGTCACCAGGTTTGAAACCTAAAACTTTTTCTGCATCTTCTTCATTACCGATACATACATCTACATACTGCATAAGATTAGTCATAACTTTTTGTGCTTCTTCTGGAGTCCATAATTTCTTTCTGTAGTTAAGATCCACACTTACAGTTACTCCATGTTTTTTAGCTGCTATTAACGCTTTTTCAGTAAGAACTGCCGCTTTTTTACTAATTGCAGGTGTAATTCCTGAAAAATGGAACCACTCAGCATCTTTAAAGATTTCATCAAAGTCAAAATCTTCAATATCTGCTTCTGCGATAGCTGAATCAGCACGATCATATACAACTTTTGAAGGTCTCATAGACGCACCGGTTTCTAAATAATAGATACCTACTCTGTCTCCACCTCTTGCAATATAATCAGTATTAACACCAAATCTTCTTAAATGATTAACAGCACTTTGACCAATTGGGTTATCTGGAAGTTTTGACACAAAGTGAGCATCAAAGCCATAATTAGCAAGAGATACTGCTACGTTTGCTTCTCCTCCACCATATACCACATTAAATGATTCTGCTTGTGTGAATCTCTCATACCCTTTAGTAGAAAGTCTAAGCATTATTTCACCCATAGTAACTACTTTTTTACCCATTTATATTCAATCCTTTCCAATATGATTAATTATTTATTTAATTTTTTTCTTGATTCCTTAACTTCATTAATGAATTTTTTAGCTGTTTCTGTAACAAGCTCATAATTTCCTGTTTTAGCACCTTTAGTAAGAACACTACCTGTTCCTACAGCTACTGCTCCAGCTTCAATCCATTCATGAACATTTTCAAGACTTACTCCACCTGTAGGCATATAATTTCCTTGTGGCATAGGTCCTTTGAATGCTTTTATAATTGAAGGTCCGAATGCATTTCCTGGGAATACTTTTAAAATTTCCACACCAGATTCTAGAGCTTTTAAAGCTTCAGCAGGTGTCATTACACCAGGCATAACTGGTACTCTGTAACGATTACATAATTTAACTGTATCAGCATTAAAGCTTGAACTAACAATATATTCAGCTCCTGCTAAGATACATGCTCTTGCAGTTTCTGGGTCAAGAACTGTTCCTGCTCCAATGATAACATCCTCATCTTTATATAAATCTGTTAGTTCTTTTATAATATCAACTGCACCTGGTACTGTCATTGTAATTTCAAGTGCCTTAATTCCACCAGCTTTTACAGCTTCAATTATTTTCATACCGTCTTCTTTTGACTCAGCACGAATAACTGCAACAACACCGCTATCAACGATTTTCTTGATTGTTTCCATTCTTTTCATATGTATCCATTCCTCTCTGATGATAAAATTTTATAATATCATTTTGACGTGAACTAACGATCACAATAGTATATTTAAGTTCTTGCCAAAAATATTTCTTATACGTATAATAAAGTCGCCTTTGCACACGTGTGCAGGATTAGCAAAATATTATAATCAATTAATTGTTTAATATGTGCACTGACTGTCTAATTTTCAACTTACAATCTACTTTTGTATGAGAAAATTCTTTATTACTATTATTATCAAGCATATCAAACAATATTTCCGTACCATTATAAGCAATCATTGCTATTTCTCTTCTAACAGTTGTAAGTTCTGGTGTGATGTACTTACACATCTCTATATCATCAAAACCAACTACAGATATATCTTCTGGCACACTGAATCCTTTTTCAATTATAGCCTTTATGGCACCAAATGCCATTTCGTCATTGGAACAAAACATAGCTGTAGGTAATTTCTCATTGTTATCCAATATTTTATTCATGCCTTTGTAACCACTTATTACATCAAATTTACCACTAGCGATTAATTTAGTATTAATTAATAGACCAGCTTCATTCATAGCCATCTTATATCCTTCTAATCTTTCGCTACTGTTCAAGAAATCTTCTTTACCTTTGATTAATCCGATTCTACTATGACCTTGCTCTATTAAATACTTGACTGCTTTATAAGCGCCGTCCCTATCTTCAGAATAAACACAAGCTGTACCTTTAATGTTGATTTTTCTATTTAATATTACAACTGGAATATTGAGTGCGCCTATATATTTAATAAATCTGTCATCTTCTCTTTTTTGACTAAAAACTAAAAGTCCATCATAATGTTTACTATTAACCATACTATAATCACCATTAAGGTCATCTATGGCCTTAACCACCAAGTTATAATTTCTCTCTTTCATCAATCTATTGACACCCTTGATTGAGCTGTAAAAGAAAGATGGGCTAGTACCTTCTAGAGCTGATAGAAATATTCCAATGTTATAAGACTTATCAAGTTTTAAACTCTTTGCACTATAATTAGGAATATAATTATTATCTTTCGCAATTTTTTTAATCCTATCTTTTGTCTTATCACTTATTAATGAGCTATCATTCAGTGCTCTTGAAACTGTAGCATGTGAAACACCTGCTAACTTGGCTATATCTTTAATAGTAACACTCATTACAATCTTCCTTTCACAAGTATTCTATCATATAATGTACACGTGTGCAAGTACTTTTATTATTTTTTAATGATTTTTCTATGACTCTAACTTTCCACCTTGTAATTTGATATATGTAAATAATATAAAAAAGCTATTATTAATTTTATTCATTAGATAAAAATCAAATAATAGCTTTTGCTTTAGTAAATAATAGTAATAATATATCTTCTAGCATAATATCATAGCAATCACACAATATTACTATTGACACATTTTGTGTTTTCATATGTTCTTGTTAGTTTTTGCTTCCCATAAGTACTTTCTCTGGACTCATGCTGTTTATAAATTAAATAAACATCGATACTTCCAGTATTTTCAAACAAATTCCATAATATATTCTTAACCATTTTTATTACCCCCTAAAAATATATTTTTTATTATAGTCATAGGTTTACCTGTTAATAATTTTATATACTCCTCAAATATTCCCATGAATAAAGTGATTTTTTACCCTTGACAAATAAATGTCACCACTCAATCAAGCATAAAAACGGGGTTTTAATTTTTATGTTTTTAGGACTTTAGACCTATAAAGTTATATTTTTTTATAATCCAAAAGTTTTAATTTATATCATTTTTATTGAATCCATAATTTTTTAATAAGAAATCACTATCTCGCCAATTCTTTTTGATTTTCACCCATAATTTCAGATTTACTTTTGAACCTAGAAGATTTTCTATATCTATCCTTGCTCTTGTTCCTATTTTCTTAAGCATCGTACCTTGCTTACCAATGATAATACCTTTATGGGAATCTCTTTCACATATTATTGTAGCATCGATATCAACAATATCTTTATTATCTCTATCTTTCATTCTATCTATTACCACTGCAATACCATGTGGTATTTCTTGTTGCAATAAATGCAGAGCTTTTTCTCTAATCAATTCTGCTACAATTTGACGTTCTGGTTGATCAGTTATCATGTCACTTTCAAAAAACTGTGGTCCTTCATCTAGATATTCAAATATTATATCAGGTATATCCGTAGTATTGTCACCTTTCAATGCAGACACAGGAATAATTTCAGCAAAATTATAAGCATCTTTATAAGTAGCTATGACTTCTAATACTTCATCTCTTGGAATTTTATCTATCTTATTGATAATTAAGATAACAGGTGTTTTTAGTTTACCTAATTGTTCAATTATGAATTCATCACCTTTACCTATTTTTTTATTAGGTTCAACCAGCCACAATACCATATCAACTTGTCTAAAAGTATCAATCGCAGTCTTATTCATGAACTCACCTAACTTGTGTTTAGGCTTATGAATACCAGGCGTATCAATAAAAATAATTTGACCTTTCTCATTTGTAATGATAGTTTGTATTTTATTCCTTGTAGTTTGAGGTTTGTCTGACATTATAGCAATCTTTTGCCCTATTAGTTGATTCATCAATGTAGATTTTCCTACATTAGGTCTACCTATAATCGTAACAAATCCTGATTTAAATTTTTCCAATAATTTTCCTCCTGTATAACATACACAACGGCCATAAAATGACCGTTAGCATATGGTAATATCTATTTTTATAGTTAAATTGAACCCATCAATTAAATAAATGACTTAATTCATTAAATAATTCTTTGTTTTTTTCTAGTTTATTTTCATTTCCTAATACACATACATTATCCTGTTTTAGAACTGATTTTACTAAATCAGCTGTCTTCCTTATATCTTCTTTTGTTGTATTCAATACTTCTTTTCTTTCAATTAATACATCTTCATAAGAAATATTACTTATATAAGATCCAAGAGCCTTATCTCCTTTTAGAGCTGGTGTCAAAGGTCTATCAAGGTTACTTATAGTACCTATAATATATTTTGTCATCTCTCTATCATCAGTGTCAAACGTTGAGATGAATCCATCAATTTTGTCATAAGTCTCTAGTGTTTCTTTCAGGTTAGGATCTCTGTAAGAAGTGAAATACACATTACCATTTCTTGTAAATGCATTCATGCATCCATAAGCTCCACCTTTAATTCTAACATTGTTCCATAAATAATCTAAGCTGGTAATGGTCTGTAAAACTTTTAGTGTACCTGAATAATGATATCCTTTAGTTATGAAATTACCTGCTTTTGCAACGTATTGAATTTTATCTGATGTAAGAAATCCTTCATTATTTTTACTAAAATCAAACTTTACGTTTTTTAATCCAAGCGTAGCATCATCTAATTTACTAATGAAATGTTTAACTTCACCAGCAAATATTCCATAGGCAGCTTTTTCTGATGTCATATTTATAATCAGATTTTGTGGCTTGAATATATATTTTATAGTTTTCTTAAGATTGCTTATAATCTCTTCTGCCATTTCTTCAAAATTGGTTTCAAGTTTATCTAAGAAACGATAATATGAAATACCACTTGTATTTTCTTTATATAATGCAATATTTGAAAAATAACTTTCTGCTCTTGTAGCAGCTGCTATATGTCCACTACTAGTCAATAACATTTGAATACGAGATTTTGCTTCGGATATTACTTGTAACAACCTACCTTTGTCTGTAAAATCTGTCTTGAACATTATTTCGCTAAAAAGCTCAAAAAGCTGTGGTATCCTATCATTAAAACATTTTCCATAAACTTCAAATTTAGGCAAGAATACTTCAGGTTCATCATTCTGTCCATATATATTAATAGAGAAATTGATACCTCCAGTATTAATATTAATTACATTAGAGAGTTCTCCGTAATTGTAATTTTCAGTATCCATATTACTTAATACTTTTGAAACCAACCCAATATATGGAATTAGGTCAACTGGTATTTGTTTAGTATCAAATAGTAGTTTAATATATGCTATATTATTAGTAAATGTAGGAAATAATAATGCTTTGATATTATCAATTTCTGTTTCTACCAAATCAAATCTTTCCGGTTCTTTACTAATGTCATCCAAACTCAATAAAGGTATTTTTAATAAAGACTCTTTTGTTTCAGGTTCACTTTGATATTCTTCTAGATGAATGGTATCTTTTATAAGTTTATTGATTTGGTCATTTGTTAAGGAATTCTTGTATTCTTGTAATTCAATCTCTATTTGCTTTTCACGTTCTGCTAAAATTCCTTTTTTTGGTTCTACTATAAGCACACTACCATGAGAATTATTAATTAAACAGTTTTCAATCAATTTTTCATAATAATCGGTTTTCAAACCTTCTTTTAATTTTTCGAAGGTTTCATCAAACGACAAATGCATGAAAGGATCTTCATCATATAACCAACTATCCATACAAATCATATCATATATGATACCTTTTGGATATCGTCCATAATCCGCTTCTCTTATCTTAAATTCAAAATAGTTGATGGCTGCTTCTACTGATCTTTTGTCAAGTCCTTTATCAACTATTTCTTGTAATGTGTTTTTTATAACAGAAACAAATTCTTCTTTCTTACTCATGTCTGAATTTTTAGCTATTATACTGAAATTAGACTGTAATAAGCTGTTGTCAAATGAACCAAATACATCTTTACCTATACCTGCATCCAATAAAGCTTTTTTGAGAGGTGCTCCAGGAGCTTCCAGTAAAACATGCTCAAGAATATCAAAAGATCTATAATCCATTTTATTAGTAGCACTACCAACTACCACATTGTAACTTAGATAAGTTTTACCTTTTTCACTTTCATTAGAAGATATAGGATAATATTCAACTTTCTCTGCAAATTCATCAAATGGTTCCTGTCTATTTATCTTAGAATCTATTTCTATTGAGTCAAACTCACTTAAATATTTATCATCTAGCCATTGTAACATTTCAACAACATCGCTATCACCATATAAATAAATATAACTGTTAGATGGATGATAATATTTTTTGTGAAAATCCAAGAATCCTTCTTCAGTTAGATTAGGTATATAATCTGGATCTCCTCCAGATTCGTATGCATATGGTGTGTCTGGCATTAGGGATTGCTGAATCTTTCTGAACAACACTTGTTCTGGAGACGAAAAAGCTCCCTTCATTTCATTATAGACTACACCCTTAATAGTGATATCTTCTTCTGGATTAGCTAAATCATAATGCCATCCTTCTTGTCTTAATATTTCTGGTCTTTCATAAATATTAGGATAAAAAACTGCATCCATATATACATCAATTAGATTAATAAAGTCTTTATCATTAAGACTTGCTACTGGATACATGGTCTTATCGGAAAAAGTCATTGCATTCAAAAATGTGTTAAGTGAACCTTTCACCAACTCTACAAAGGGATCCTTCAAAGGAAATTTTCTAGAACCACATAAAACCGAATGTTCAAGTATATGAGGTAATCCTGTATTATCTACAGGTGGAGTCCTAAAATTCACTGAAAATACTTTATTGTTATCTTCATTTGAAATAAAAACGAGTTTTGCGCCACTTTTTTCATGATAAAATAATCTTCCGACTGAATTGATTTCTTTAATATCTTGTTCATCAATCAATTTGAAACCATGGTAATTCTTTTCTAGTTCAAAAACCACTTTAACATCTCCTTATAATGTAATGTTTACTTAATTTATTATTCATTCCAATCACAATGATCAGTAATAAGCTTAATCAATTTACTTAAGTATTCACTATCTTCACAATCAAATCTATCAATCATAGGACTATCTATATCAAGTACTCCTAACAATGTGTCATTAAGAATAATAGGAATAACTATTTCTGAGTTAGTTTCACTATCACAAGGTATATGTCCTTTGTATTCATGTACATTAGATACAACTTGAATCTTTCTAGAACTTGCTGCAGTACCACAGACTCCTGTTCCCATCTTAATTCTTATGCAAGCAGGTTTCCCTTGAAAAGGTCCAAGCACCAACTCACTATTCTTATATAGATAAAAACCTACCCAATTTATTTTTTCCATTATATTGTATAATAATGCAGATATATTAGCTAAATTTGCAATTTTATCTTTTTCTTCGTACATAAGTCCTTTTGCATAACTGATAACGTCATCGTAAAAATCTTTCTTAGTACTATAGGAAATATCACTAATCTGAAACATTTCACTAATTCCTTTCACTTAATTTTGCCTTAATACTAATAATATATACTTTCTAACTGTATATATCAAGCTTTTTTCCTAACTTTTCCTTAATATACTTAGGCTATATCAATATACCTTTTTGTAATAATAATTATATCCTAGATATACAAAGTATATATTATAGCTATATGTTTCAATTTTGTAATGTTTTAGTAATATTTATTTAACCAAAGATAACTTGACATAATTATGTAGTAGCAGTATACTATTTTTCCCTGTAAAAATTAAATATTAGCGAGGAGGTTCAACAATGATTGAAGTAAATGATATTTGTAAATCATTCAAAGTCGCCAAACGTTCAGCTGGAGTGAAAGCTTCCATAAAATCACTTTTCCACAGAGAGTACACTACAGTAAATGCAATCAAAGATATTTCTTTTACTATAGACTCAGGTGAAATAGTTGGTTATATAGGGCCTAATGGAGCTGGGAAATCTACTTCCATAAAGATTATGAGTGGTATATTGGTTCCTGATTCCGGTACATGTAATATTATGGGTCATGTCCCATGGCAAGAAAGAGTCACGCATGTCAAAAACATCGGTGTAGTTTTTGGGCAACGTTCTCAGCTTTGGTGGGATGTTCCGGTTATAGATTCTTTTGAATTATTGAAAGACATATATAAAATACCTCCAAAAGAATATGATGATAATCTACATATGCTTACGGAAATACTGCAACTCGATAATTTCGTCAATTCCCCAGTGAGACAGCTTAGTCTAGGACAACGAATGAGATGTGAAATAGCTGCATCCCTACTACATTCTCCCAAAATACTTTTTTTGGATGAACCTACCATAGGTCTTGATGCCATTTCCAAGATTGCAGTACGGAAATTCATCAAGACGATAAATAAAGAAAAAGATGTAACCATTATTCTGACCACACATGATATGAGTGACATAGAAGCTCTAGCCAATAGAATCCTATTAATAGGAAAAGGTACCATATTATATGATGGTAATCTGGAAGAACTAAGGAAAAAATACTCTGGTAATAAAACAGTCACAGTCAAACATGGCGAATCTCACATACCAATTAATATAACAGGTGTATCTGTGCTATCATCATCAACAGAACGTAATATACTGTCTGTTGACACGAAAAAAATATCTGTATCACAAGTCATATCGTCTTTATCCAGTAAATTTGACCTTATTGACGTTAATGTAGAATCAGAACCAGTAGAAGAAATAATCGTAAAATTATATAAGGAGTATGCCATATGAAAAGTTATTTATCTGTTTTCAAGTTGCGTTTGATAAATGGTATGCAGTATAGGATTGCGGCTATTGCAGGTATAGCTACTCAATTTTTCTTCGGATTCATTTTCATAATGGTATTTGAAGCTTTTTTCAACAGCAATACCAGCAGTCAACCTATTTCTTATAATCAAACGGTCACCTACATTTGGCTCGAACAATCTTTTTTGGTTTTCATAATGCTTTGGTATAGAGATATTGAACTCTTTGATCTGATTACCAGTGGTAATATAGCTTATGAATTAGTACGACCTATCAAAATATATGGATTATGGTTTTCTAAACTTCTTGCTGGCAGATTATCGGGTGCACTACTTAGGAGTTTCCCTATATTGTTTATTGCTTTTATTCTTCCGGAACCTTATAAGATGTCATTGCCGCCTGATATCCTAACATTCATATTGTTTTGTGTTTCACTTATATTAGGGCTTTTGGTTGTTGTTTCTATAACAATGTTCATATATATTTCAGTATTTGTTACTCTATCACCGACAGGTTCAATGCTTTTATTTGGAGTATTAGGAGAATTTCTTGCTGGAATAATTATTCCTATTCCTTTTATGCCTGAATGGATTAAGCGTATTGTTTATATACTTCCTTTTCATGTAACATGTGATATGCCTTTCCGTATTTATTCAGGTCATATTCCTCAGAACGAAGCTATAGTTGGTATACTAACTCAAATACTATGGTTAGGAGTGCTTGTGATACTAGGACGATTCTGCATGAAAAAAGTATTAAAAAAAGTGATTGTACAAGGTGGTTAAGATTGGAGGTTGCTATGAAACTATTCTTAAAATACTTAAAAATATTATTGAAGTCTCAGCTACAATATAGGACTTCTTTTATATTGTTATGCTTAGGTCAATTTTTTGTTCCTTTTTCTTTATTTGCTGGAATATATTTTATGTTCCAGAGATTTGATAATATAAGTGGATGGAGTTTCTATGAAGTCATGCTGTGTTTTTCTATTATCCACATAGTTTTTTCTATAAGTGAATGTTTTGTCAGAGGGTTTGATAACTTTTCTGCCCTTATAAGAACGGGGAATTTTGATAGAATTCTTGTAAGACCTCGTGGAACTATTATCCAAGTGTTAGGGTCGAAATTTGAATTTACCAGGATAGGTCGTCTCTTACAAGGTATCATAGTTATGATATGGGCACTTTTTAATGTCTCTATTAGATGGTGTCCCTTAAAACTAATTGTATTCCTATTAATGATCATAAGTGGTATTTTTATTTTCTCAGGAATATTCATACTTACAGCTACCTTATGCTTTTGGACTATTCAAGGGTTGGAAATTGCTAACGTACTCACAGATGGAGGAAGAGAAATGGGGCAATATCCTTTAGGGATTTATAAAAAGTGGGTTAAAAATTTCTTCACATATATAATTCCTTTTGGATGTGTTAATTATTACCCGCTTATGTATTTACTAGATAAAAATACATCAAACAACCTACTATATATGATTTCACCTATAGTTGGAATTTTATTTATTGTACCTTGTCTAATAGTATGGAACATAGGGGTTAAACACTATAAGTCCACAGGCTCATGATTTTATATATTTATCTTTACTAGAAATGCATTAAATAATAATTGAAAGCCTAAGTATCTGTTTAATATATTTAGACTTTCCCTGAATTATAAAAAAGGTTATCCTATTTCTAAGATAACCTTCACCTTTACGAATTATTAACAGCCAGTTTACGTCAATCTATAATATATATAATTATAATTTACTTACATTAGCTGCTTGAGGTCCTTTTCCACCATTAACAACTTCAAATTGAACAGTGTCACCCTCTTCTAAGCTTTTAAAACCCTCGTCTTTGATAGCTGAGAAATGTACAAATATATCGTCACCATCTTCAACTGAAATAAAACCAAAACCTTTTTTCGCATCAAACCATTTTACTGTACCTTGATTCATTTTTTTAATCCTCCTAAATATATAAAATTACAGTTTCACACTAGCACAAAGTATGAAAAATGTCAACTTATAAATTATTTAGTTATGTTTTTGTTTTTAATAATTTAAATTACACCTAAATTATCTAATAGTTTAACGTAATCTTTATAACCTTCCAAATACAAACAATCAGTAACACAAGATATCTCATATAGTTGTTTTCTTGTATATTCTGGAATGAATTCTCTATCATTTTCATCTAAAGATTCAATAATTGTATTACATCTATTCTTATATTTATGTAAATAGCTCTCAATTTCTCCAATGTTGAATTACTATCAAAAATTTGGTATATATAGCATAAAAAAAGGGACTTTTATTTTCCCTCAGTCCCATCATCTTTACTTATCTAACAAAAATTATTTATTCAAACAACTTTTTCTAATACATATCTTAACTATATCTTTTTCAACAAACTTATAAGCTACTTGGTCATTCGTTACAGGATGTGTCCCAAAATTCTGAGTTTTGGCAAATACTTCACATAAAACAGTTGAACCTGTGACCATGAAAGAGTCATTCTCATTAGCATCTTCTCTATCAATAATGCATTGGAAAGGAAGATCGTCAGTAATTATATTTTCTCCTTTCATACCGCAATCAGATATTGCAGTATAACAGAGCTTTTTGCGAAGGAAACCACTAATAACAACTTTTTCAGGACAAACTTTTTCTATTTCTGCGAAGACCGTCTTACTTTGACAAATAGGCATGTTATTTAATGCAGGTGGTACCAACTGAGTATTCCCCTCGACAACAACCTGACAACAAGTTTGTGGATTACTTTCAATAATAGGACATGATACAACTTTCATTGGTCGCATCATTTCATTATCTTCATGATCTATAATATGACAATGCCATACATATCCAGGACCAAAAGTAGGATCAAATGGAAATAGGTTTACACCTGGTTTAGAATCCTCTGATGGAATATCTTGTGGTGTAAAACGAAGTCTAATCCTAGTGATTTCATTTGGATTCATCCGTATAGTATCCTTCCATCCCTGCTCATTCAAATCTGGCTCAATGATACCACCTATAAGATATGGTTCAACAGGTAATGGTATGGTTGGATGTTGAAGTGGAGGTTCCCCATTAATACTTAACCAATCTTCTAGATATTTATCAGAATCAAAGAGTTGACGATTAACTATTTGGAACTGAATAAGGTGTATGTGGATAGGATGTGTAGCTCGTGTCAAGTTAGGGATTTCCCATTCCACGGTTGAGCCCACTATTGGTAGTTCTGAAATAGGAGAAGCCCATTTTTGTCCATCCAATAGTAATTCAAGAGGACCTTTATCATTCAATACAACATTTAGAGTTAAGATTTTTTTTGGAACATCGGGAACCAACGTAGGAATTTCATTTAATATTGGTGGAAGAGGCATTGCTGGTACAGATGGTGTATTAAGTACAGTAAACTGCATGATTTGCCCAGTCGTATCTGGATCTGGTGGATCACCTCCTGGGAAAGGCGCAATAGCATCATTGGTTACAATAATTTTAGTTCCAGGGCATACCATTGAAAAATCAACTAAAATATCCACACGCTCTGCTGGTGCAATAAGAACCTCTGTTAATGTAACAGGGAAAGGTAAAAATCCACCATCAGAACCAATTTGAATAAAAGATTGACCATTTGATAATTTCAGGTTATAGAATCGTGAGTTGGATCCATTAAGGACCCTAAAACGATATTGTCTTCTTTTAACATCAAAATTCGGCCATACCTTACCATTCACCATAATGGTATTTCCAAGAAAATCATTAACCCAATAAGGGTGAACTTCATAATTAACACCGACATTAGGGAATAATAATGAACCATCCTTATTAAATGAACGATCTTGAATAACAATAGGCACTTCAAATGGCCCACTTGGTAGTAATGGTTCTATAGGATTATTAGGATCTCTTAACAAGTAGAATCCTGCAAGTCCTGCAACAACATTAAGTCTTGTGATGCCCAGTGCATGGGAATGATACCATAGAGTAGTAGGTTGTTGTTTATTTGGGTATGTATAACGAGATTTAAGGAAATCAGGACCTGTCTGCTGCTCTCCTGCTGTAAACCACGAATCAGGACCTCCATCTGAATCCGATCTAACCTCTCCACCGTGTAGGTGAGTTGTTACCGGGATAGGGCTTTGTGCCAGTGGATATCCTGGTGGAAATGGTAGAAAAGGTGGTTCTGGTGTGGGCATATTATTGGGATTTGCCCAGTGTAGCGTCGGGTCCACTGGAAGAAAATGAGGTTCAGTAAGATTATTTACCCACTGTACATTCACAGGCACACCCCTAATAGCTTCAAAAGTGGGTCCTGGCGTACTACTGAAACACGAACCATCTTCAATAATGCCTTCATATCCGAATACAAGTGTTTTAGGAAAACACTTTGGAAGAATTTGTTGTTTTAATGTGGTTTCAAATATGGTGTAGTTATGGCTCAAAATTTTATCATTAGATGGATCTGTAGCAACGATAGGTTTAAAAACAGGGGGAATAACTAGTTCATTAACATATTTTGGAATTGTTTTAGGATCTAAAGGTTGGGTCATTTTTAATCCTCCTTTTTGGATTTATCTCTACATATTAATATATGTGATGTAATATTAAATATGATATGAGTGTAGGTATAATATAATAAAGAAATCCAATTATGTTTAACAGTCAATATTCATCACCGTTTAGATGCTATTAAATGAATTATTAACCGTTAGACATATATTTCTTTTAATGTTATTATAATTATAAAATTCAATTTACATAAGCAGAGTGTAATTCTAAATTATGACTAATAAGTTCTAACCTATATATAAGAAGGATGTGTTTTATGAAGAAACCTAAAAGAAGATATATTATAAGTCTTGTTGTTTTAATAATAGTTGTTATTACTATATGTGCTTTTAATAAGAAAATGAAAACATCAGTATACTCTATATCATCGCCTAAAATTAATTCAAAGATTAAGATAGCGTTGATTACTGATTTACATTCCTGTCAATATGGAAAAAATCAAAATACATTGATTAATGAAATTAATAAACAAAAACCTGATTTAGTATTATATGGTGGAGATATATGTGATGACAAACTCCCTCATGACAACACTGAACTTTTACTAAAAGCAATTGCTAACAAATACCCAAGCTTTTACGTTAGTGGAAATCATGAATTCTTAAGTGGCGAGGTAAATAATATCAAAGATATGTTCCGCTCATATGGTGTTACAGTACTTGAAGGAACATATGAAACTATAGAAATCAATGAACAAAAAATTAATATATGTGGTATAGACGATCCGAATATAAATCAATATGCAAATAAAAATACATTTTATAACCAGTTAGAGTCACTTGAAAGTGTTTCAGACAACGGTTATTATACAATACTTCTTGCACATCGACCACAGTATATTTCAACATATCTAAGTTATAACTTTGATCTAGTACTTGCTGGTCATACCCATGGCGGACAATGGAGAATACCATGGCTTCTTAACGGATTATTTGCACCTGATCAAAAATGGTTCCCAAAATATTCTGGTGGAAGGTATAATTTTGAAAATGGTGAAATGATTATTAGCCGAGGACTTGCTAGAGAAAGTACACGTGTACCTAGAATTTTTAACCGTCCTGAATTAGTTATCATAGATTTAAAATAACAATAAATAAAAAATGGATTCTTACTTAAAATCAACTATATTTTCTTTACAGTATAGAATCCATTTATTTATATTATATTTTTCTTATCTTATAAATGTAATAAATTTCTAGTGTCTAAAATGTCTCAAAATCATTAACACCATAGCAATACCATACTTATATTAATTTTCCCCTAAACAAATAATTACAGTTTTACACTAGCACAAATACTAATTTACAAATTATTTAGTTGTGTCTTTGTTATAAGATAAATTAAATTACACCAATATTATTCAATAGTTTAACACAATCTTTATAACCTTCCAAATATAAACAATCAGTAACACAAGATATCTCATATAATTGTTTTCTAATATACTCTCTCATAAATTTTCTATCATTTTCATCTAAAGATTCTATAATCAAATTATATCTATTCTCATATCTATGTAAATAACTCTCAATCTCTTGATACTCCATATTAGTCAACTTATAATGCTTACTTACATATTCTACCATATGTGCTGTAAAATTATCAAAATACCATGCAAAATCATTCATTTATTTTACCTCCAATGTTGAATTACTATCAAAAATTGGGTATAATAGATTTACCTCTATTTTCAATAGTGGTGTTATTATTAGAAGTGGTACTTTCATAGCAGTGAGGAGCCACTTCTTTTATTTGTCTTTTAATGTATTAATACCATCTCTAATCCCCTGTGCTCTAGTCTTATCATTCTTTTTACAATATTCATCAAGAATATTAAGCTCGCTATCATTTACTCTAACATGTAAACTATGAGGTTTAGGATCTGAGGTAGGTCTACCCATTTTTTTACTAGACATTTTTCACCTCCTTTTGTGTCCAAAACTATTATAGTACTTTTGGTTACATAAGTCAAATAAGAATCCCTGCATATTAAAAATCAGATTAAAGGTTAAATTACCAATGATACGTCTATGAAGGTTCTTAGCAATATCATGAAAGTGATATTGCATGTTTAATAATACTTCACCTGTGGATTATGATGCTATTTACATTACTTGTGGCTATACTAATCTTCATAGGAGTATTGACGAACTAGCTACCATTGTTCAAAATGAATTTGAACTTGATTCTTTCCAGAATGTACTCATCCTCTTCTGTGGTAGGAGAACAATCGTATTGGGAAGGAGATAATTTTTTCTTCTTTAATAAAAGACTTGAAATTGGTGGTTTTTTTGTCGGTCGCAAAAACCAGAAACTAATAGACACGATAACCGGTGCCAAAGCAAATGGCCTAAAGCTATATGATTACTTTAAATATCTCTTTGAAGAAATTCCTATACACATGGAAGATAAGACTTATCCATCATAGATAATGGTCAAAAACATTACCAACTGAATGCAAGAAAACGACTTAAAAAAATGCTATCCACAAGTGGATCACATTTTTTATCAAGGTACTAATTATTTACTGTATACTTCCTATCAGCTAGACACTAGTTCTTCTAGGTATTAATACCATTAACATAACTAATTACTATTTTCCTGGTACCTAGTCTTATGATTCTTTTTACAATCTATCCACTACGTTATCTTGAATTCCACATTTTAATCATAATTTATGAAATCTATTTTTTTAATAGGTTCTACAAACCAATTTTGTGGTTTTATACTCCACATATTATTATTGTAAATATTTTTATATGGATTCTTTATAATGATAGGTTTATACTTATCAACATTTATTTTGTTTCTATCAACAAGATAGATATAGTATTTATCACGTAAATTTTCAGATACTTGGATTTCATTATTAGACCAATAAAAACCTACATTTTTATTATAAGATTTAACTTCTATATACCTATCAAATTCTATTGAATTTATAGAGTCAAATGATATAATATCATAACCTGCTGTAACATCAATTTCAGAAATTCTACTAATTTTTTCTTTAGTAGGATGATTTTGTAGTCTATTAATTTCATATTTTATTACAAATAATTCAGCTTCATTACCTAATTCCTGCTGTATGATTAATTGTTTTTTTAATTCTTTCAAATTCATTTTTAATCGCTTGTTTTTAATAGCCATTTTAAAACACTTTATATACTCATTATTAATTTTCAAATTATTTTTAGAGTATTGATTTAATTGAAAAATACCAACATTTATTATTAGATTTCTTAAATTGCTAAATTTAATAGATATATCACTATTTCTTATAGTGTAAATGTTTGATATTTTATTATATTTTATTTTATTAATATCCAGCATACAATTATTACCAAAAAACAATCTATTAATTAAGTCTGTTGCAATAAGAGGTGTTAAAGTTGAACCTTTTCTTAATTTAGATTTTATATTTATTCCTCTATTATTTAAGCAAACACTATTCTCTTGAATTTCAATCAATGAAATAAAATTCAACAAACATAAAATTCCTTTAACGGGCATCCTAATATATAAACTATTATACAAACAATATTTCTCTATATCTTCAACTCTCACAAGATTATCTGATAATATATTAGTTATCATAAATTCAATTTCATTAATATTCCCAAGATTATTATATTTACTTATGTCTATTAACATAATCCTTTATTAATGTCCTTATATCTACATCTGCAAATTCTTCATCAATATTATTGAATAAAGGAATAGGTTCACTTTCAATTATTTTATTCATTCTTTCCTCTTTAAAATTCAATCTTTCATGTATTGTCTCATCAATAGAATTGTTAGATATTAAATAGTAATAATTAATAACATCATCTTTTTTTAACCCATATCTATGAATTCTATCTTTGGATTGAATAAAGTGAGATGCATTAAACGTCCTTTCTAAATAAATAGCGTTATGACAAGCTTTGTGTAATGAGATTGATTCTGCCACAGAGAAAGGGTTTGCTATTATAACTTTGAATTCGCAAGTTTTTTTATGAAACTCTTGTATAATAGATTCTCTTGTATCAATTTTATCATCTAAATCGTTCATATCTACAGGTGTTTCACCATAAAGTAGTTTTGATTTAATACCTATTGTTAATAAGTAATCACTTAATTCTAGAATATTTTGTACAAAAGTTGTCCAAATAATAACTTTTTCATTTCTATTGATTATTTGTTTTACTAGTTTTCCAGCTTCAATAAATTTACTTGGAGTTTCAAATTTTTCATAAGAAAGAATTTCTTTGATTATTTCTGAATCATCTATAAAAGTACTACTTGACAATCCTTGATTTAAATAATATTCATCAACTGGTCTTTTCAATAGTGCGGGATTTGTAGCTACTTGCATTAATCTAATTAATCGTGATTTTGAAATGTATGATTTGAAATCCCTATTAATTTTGTTTTCCTTAATAAAATGTTTCATATATTCTTTTTCAATAAAGTTATATATTTTTCTTTGGACAGGTCCCATATCTACAATTAAAGGAGGATTATTTATAGGTTCTGGTATCTTAAGATCACTTTTCTTAATCCTTATAAAAAATGGTGATATATTATCTATTAAATTACTTATTCTAGTATCATTCAAATTATCTGACATAGATTTCAATTGATATAAATGATACTTAATTATATCTTTATTTGGCCATATAAATTTATAAAGATTAAATAAATCCTCATACCCATTAGGCGAAGGAGTTCCTGTTAATATAACTCTAGACTTACAATACTTAGCAAGATTTAAAACCGAATCAGCAATTATTCCACCATCAGTATTTTTTATTTTATGTGCTTCATCTAAAATTACCATAACTTTATTCTTCTTTAGAAATATAATTAAATCATCTAAAATATTTATAATACCCTGATAAGATATTAGGGTAATTTCTGAAGTATTATATGATCTTAAATAATCAATTTTTTTACTTTTTGATACTCCACCTGATAATCGTTTTGAAGTAGGCTTTTTACCAAAGCACTCATAATATTCATTTTCCCAAGGTCCAAAAGAACTCAAAGGTCCAATAACTAAAAGTTTATTAACATATTTAGGATTATCATGTTCCAGATTACTCAAGAATGCATATGAACCATAAACTATGCTAGTTTTACCAGCACCAGGAACCGAAAAATTACAAGCATTTTGAGAAAAAGCTAAATGATAAGAGGATAATAATTGAAGTTCATATAACCTTCTATTTGACAGATTTTTATATAAACTATCTGTAAATTGTTTAAAATCTATTTTATTACACTTATTATTTCTTATTGAATATGCTTTTTTCTTAAAATTATCAAAGTTAATCTCCTCTTGATAGTAATCACTTAATACATCTTTTACTAAATCTGTAGTTTGTTCTAATAAATTAAATTTCTTTAACATTTTTCTTATTTTAGTTAATACTTTTTCTTTATCTCCATCTTCATAATATATATATATTTTATCTGAGTAAGATATATCTGAAACTAGATAATCCTTTATATATCTTTTTGCTCGTCTTGAATTTATTAAATTTTTTATTTCTCCCTGTAAGACAAATCGTTTCTGATTTTCTTCAATTTGAATATTTATAGTACACATTAGCTACTCACTCTACTTTTTAATTTTTTTTTAAATTCATATGTAATTGAATTAATTTCATAAATAAGTTCTTTCGCTTCTTTAGTATAAAAACAATCAATATCAGTATCTATATAGTTTAATGCATCTTTAGCTTTCTTTAAAAGCTTAAGAGGTTCCTTTGACTCTTTACTATCTTCTAGTTTTCTCGTATAATATCTTAGATTATTTTCTAAAACATTATGAGCAGTGTTTTTCCACAGTTCATCTCTTTCCTTCAATTGCCTAGACAAATCACCTTCAGGATCCTCTTCTCTTATTTCTTGTATAGGCTTTTCTAGTATATTATCAACCTCTTCAAAATGTTTTTGGGAAAATGGTTTCCAAATAGTTTCATTACAAAATATACTTGCATTTTCATTATTTCCTGTCTTCGCAATATTTCTAAAATCTTTGCCTTCATATTGAGACCTAATATAATCAAAACAAATAACCTCTAAATCTGCAACATCTGAATCAGTATATCCCCAGCTTGCTCCAGTTTTTGTTCTTTTTTTATACTTAGTTAAATAATTATTTAAGTCAACAAATTGTCCTTCACGTTTTTCCAATCTAGTATAAATACCTTGATATCCAAAGTTATCTAAATATGATTCCATAAGTTTAAAAATTGAAAGCCATTCATTAATTTTACTTTCTTTTTCAGCCATCATTTTTGAAATATCTTCAGCACTAAATCCAGCTTTAACTAAATCATCACATTTAAGATATTTTTCTATTGGATTATAATCTAGTTTTTCATCTTCTCCCATTTGATAAGATGTTTCTAGTTTTATTATTTCCTTTTTATCAGCACCTTGAGGTAAAATAACAGCTATAAAATATTGACAATGGTCAACATCTTTATCTATCCAGCTAGTTCTATTTGTATATATCTTATTAAGTAGACTTGCTCTTCTATTACCATCAATAATTGTACCATCATTTGTAACAATACCATATCGTTGTTGATGATTTTCTACTAAACTTTTCATTGTAATTTTATTTCTATCTGCCTTTGATTTCCACAAGAAATCTTCAATTATTTTTTTATCTATTTCTATCTCAGAATTTAATTCTCTATATTGTTTTTCGAATGACTTTACTGACGAACCAATCCTTCCATTGTGTTTATTATATATCAGATAATCTAATGGTATCTTATATGCATTAAATATTTTAGGGTCTCCTTTATATTTAATTCTAATACCAGTCATATAAATATTTTCCTTATCAGCCTGTATTTCTTGTAGTTTTTTAATTCTTAATTCTTTATCCATTTAAATCCCCCATATGTTCAATTAATTTATCTATCAAATAATATCCCGCTACAATACCCATCGGTAATTCCCAAGGATTATCATCTAAAAATACTATTTTACTTTGCTCTTCTTTTGATAGGTTATTATCAATAAATTCTTTAATTTGATTAAGAATTTCATATGGTCCTATTAACCCTATTCTATTTTTATCAGAAAGACAGAATATTTTTTGAAATTCATTAAATCCTACCAACTCTTTAGTTAACCTATCATAAAACTTATTTATCTTTGCTAAAAGTTTATTGTTTATATTATCACTATTTAATTTAGGAACAAACTTCTTTGCATTCTTCCCTTGGCTTTTATGTAATTCAACAACCCATTTGAACTCTAAATTATCAAAATCAGATTTATAATTTGTTAATTCAACTCTATATGCATTTATAATTAGATAGGGTATATGATATTTAAACTTTGCTGTAATTTTTTTATTTTTTTCTTCTTTAATTTGAAAGATATCAAAATTCAAGTTGTGGAAATCTAAATTATTAGCATGTTTAATTGGAACATACTCATCGTTGATATCTAAGTTTTCGTTCACTGCAATAGCTCGTGCTATAGCATAAGACATTTTGGGTGGTACAGAGTTACCGACTAATCTATATTTAATCCCAATTGAGTTTCCATAAAATTTGTAATCTAAAGGGAAACTCATTATTGAAGCTATTTCTCTGATAGTTGGAGCTCTAAACCTATCGGTTTTATAAGAAAATATCATTGATTCCCTTGAGGAAAATGACATTGTAGCCATTACAGTTCTAGCAGGTTTATCAAGATTTTCAGGAAAAGACATTCTACCCATATAACCTTTATCTTGTTTCAGTCTCCTAGCCTTTTTCCATTCAAATTCTGCAATTTCTTTAATATAGTGATGGTCAGTAATATTTTTTGATACCATGAAAAAATCATAATTAGGATCTTTTATACTACTCTCAGCATTTTCTTTTGGTTGACCTAATCCTTTTAAAATATCTCCTAATTTAACAAGTGATGAATCCTCAACAATCGTTTTTTGAGGAGTTGGAAATTCACCACATAGAAATCTCTTTCTATTTGAAGCTACACCAAAATATTTTACATTATAAACACCTGAACTATGGTTCAAAACAATTAACCTAGCATTTAAATCAATATTATAACTTTCTATTAATCCTAAATCTTTCATAGTATATTTGCATTTCACATATTTTTCTATATTAGGTACATTCTCTAACACCCAATATTTTAAGATTGAATCAGACTTAAATTTTTTTCTAGCAATAATTCTTAAATACGATTCTAATAGTCTAATTCCTAATGATTTATCACCTTTACCTGATTTATTAGAATTAGAAAATGCTACACACGGTGGTGACCCAATAATTATTTCTGTATCAGGTATTAATTTATCAAATTCATCGTCTGGTAACCAAGATATTCTTTCTATGTCATCCATTATTGTATGACAATTTGGATGGTTCTCATGATGTGTATCTACAGCTGGTTTCCATTTATCTACAGCAAAAACTATATTAAAACCAGCTTGTCGAAAACCTTCTGAGAAACCACCTCCGCCACAAAAAAAATCTACTACTTTCATTTTTGTTTCCTCCAAGATGTTAAAATTTATTAATTATGTCTATAATAATTATTAATATTTTTAAATATTTATCAAAACTCTATCGTCACAAAATTTTATACTATAACAACTTTTAGTTGTTACTATATATATTTCAATTAAAATTATAACTGTTAAAAAATTTTCCACCTGATTCATCACCTTAATATTAAATTAATATATTACTTAATATAAATATATAACTCTAACTACATTATTATAATACTTAATACACCATATTTCAATATAATATCAAGTATTAACTGTAGTTGCTTTTTATAAATTAAATTTTATCCAAATTATTTAGTAACTTAATCACTTTTTATAATCTTCTTTTTCTAATGATATAAAACTATAAATCTAAAATTAATCTTAAGGTAACATTTCTATCAGATTAACTACGTAATTATACCTTTCTAAATGAATTACTATCAATAGTACTTTTAATAAAGCAATGCTTCTTCTCTACGTTGAATATTAATTTAATTGTATCGTTTCCTCTTTCACTTGTACCCAAAACATACTTATCATCTACTTTCTTCAATATTATTATAACATCTGCTTGAGTATTATAAATATAGTTTCTTAAAATATCGCAAAAGTTATTAAATTTTTTACTTCTTTTATCTAAATAATCAAGTATTATATGTAACATACAATCTCCTATTTAGTTTATATTTTTCTATTTTTATTTGTTAAGTGGCAATACCCAAAATAAATCTCCACTGAATTCTTGATTATGCTCTTTCTCACCTTGAAATATAAACTAATCTTTCCCATTTGAAAAATCTAATAATTGTTCAAAATCCTCTTGTTGTATTTTAAATATATTGCTTGTGTAGATTAAGTTTACTGTCTATAAATAATAATATAGGTATGTTTTTAACTAAAAAGTAACCCATGAAAGGACTGGTTTAGTCAATTTCATGGTTATATTAAAATTTTATTGTCAAATTTGATATAGTTATCTATGATAAGTTTCATCAATATATTTATTTAATTTAATTTTACTATATTTACAGTTTTTTTTCTTTAGTAAACTTTTATGGTTATTGGCGAAATAATTTATCAATTTGTCAAGCCTCTCTACATCCTCAATACCACTCAATGAATTTACTCCCTTATTTAAGTCATCTAAAAATAACATTGATGACATATTATACTGCTCAGGTATTTCACCATCTTCAAATCTTATGAAAATATCAGGTTTTTCTGTTAACCTGCCAAAAAACATTTGAATATATACTTTATCATTTTGATATTTCAGCGAGTACTCGTCTTCTTGCAAAGTAATAAATCCAAGTTCATTCATTAAACATTGAAATTTCATTTTAAATTGTTCTTTTTCCATCAAAACTCTCCTTATTTTGGCAATCTCATTACTTTATTAACGTTATCATAGATATATCCAGCATTTGTAAGATATTCAAATTCTCTACCAAATCCAGTTAATGCACCTGAAATAGGGTCTCTTAATGCACTTCCCACAGGTTCTGTAGACATTATTATTATATCACCACGAGAAATTGCCTTGTCTAAGAATGGTGCGTTAAATTCATCCCAAAACTGCTGTGGATTCACATAGAGTTCATCAGGTACATTTAGTACATTAAATCCTCCTGGATTTCCACTATAATCTAAAGTCTTTTTAAGATTTAACTCATCAATAATGTATTGAATATCATCACCATATCTTCCTAAAATGGTTGTAGTTTCATCAGGAGTAGTAATCAACTTAGCTCCACTTGTAGATTTATAGGCAAGTTCACTAGTCCCCTCAATACCATTTACAACCCCAACACTATCTTCACCATTAACCCTATCAGGTATATCCTTACCTTTATATGAATCAGCTAAACCATCAAATTTGCTCTTCTGTACATTCGTTAATTCATCAAAAGATATTGTTACTAAGTCATCATTATTCATTATAACTTCATAATGATTTTTCTTTTTAGTTATTTTTTTAATTGAGTCAATAATCTTAGATGGGTTCATGTTCTTTAATTTGCTAAGATTATGTTTAGCTTTCTTAATAACTCCTCCAACAGCTTTTTTGAATTTACCACTTTTCACAAATTTAATAAAACTTTTTGTACTCTTTATAGCACAGCCTGCTCCTACTGCAATGGAAATTGCCTCACCTATCAACTGACCAATCATAAAACCTTTGTCTTCAGGTTCAGCATCATTATATGCAGCTTTCCATTCTTCTATAGTCTGCTCTATCATGCTTGCAAATACTTCTCTGTTCTTTGATGAAAACGGAAGACTTCCTACTAATGTCAAAAAAGATCCTAATTGCTTTGGATTTGTAATTATTGAATAAACCCCTTCTATTGTATCATAAGCTGTTTTCAGTGGCCAACTTACTAAACCCCAAATTAATCCTCCTCTAAATTCTTGGTCCTGTTCTTTTTTGCTTGAACCATAAACGAATCTTGCCCATTCTAGGAAGGCTGTTCTCTTTAATTGTTCGAAATCACCTTTTTGCTTTTGATATATTGCTTGTGTAGGGTAATAGTATTTGACAAAGTAGTCATAAGCTTCTTCACTGGCATATTTGTTTTCTGAGGTTATAGTACCAAGTTTACTGTCTGTGAGTGGTAATGTAGGTATGTTATCAAAATATTCATCTGGCAATACATTAGCCATATCGATATTGATATCATTTTGCATCAACTCTACCCAATGCTTCAATACCATAAGCCTATATTCCTTGGGTAATGATTCGTAAGTTGTTTGTAGGTTGGTATTTTTACTTTTGAAGCTCTCACAGTTATTTAAGAAATACATTACTTCTTTATCAAAATCATAGTCTATATTACTATCATATTTCCCATGGGAGTTCTTAAAGTCAACCTCATATGCAAGGGTATTACCTTTAAACATTTCTTCCATGGTCCTTTTTAGGTCTATGGTATCTTCTATGTATTCATATTCCTCTATTGGTTCTTCTATAGATTCTTTTTCATTTGAATTATAAACAAATTCTACCCATTCTAGGAAAGCCGTTCTTTTTAATTGTTCTAAATCACCTTTTTGCATCTGATAAATTGCTTCTCTAGGATAAAAGTATTTGACAAAGTAGTCATAAGCTTCTTCACTGGCATATTTGTTTTCTGAAGTTATATTACCAAGTTTACTGTCTGTGAGTGGTAATGCAGGTATATTTTGTAGGTATTCATCGGGTAATACATTAGCCATATTGATATCAGTATCATTTTGCATTAGCTTTACCCAATGATTTAATACCATAAGTCTATATTCCTTAGGTAGTGATTCGTAAGTTGATTGCAGATTGGTATTTTTATTTTTAAAGCTCTCACAATTATTTAAGAAATACAATACTTCTTTATCAAAATCATAGTCTATGTCACTATCATATTCCCCATGTGAGTTCTTGAAGTCAATCTCATATGCAAGAGAATTATCTTTAAACATATCTTGCATGGCCTTCTTTAAATCTGCAATATCTTCTTCGTATTTGAAGGTTGGGCTAGAAGATTTTCCACCTGAATAAAAGTATGCCATTTCTTCTAGTGTTCTTTTTGTAAATCCAGTTTGTGGTGTGGGATTTTCATATCCCTCTTTCAATATATCAGCCAATGAAGAAAGTTGGTCTTCAGCATCATGGTACGAATCAACAGAATCACCGATAAACTTAATATATGAATCCATTCTATAAACTATATCATTAAGTTGTCTTATACAAGTATTGAATAGTTCATCAATACAATCTTTGGACCTAACTTCATATTCAATACCAGATTTAGTGTTATTCAAATCATAGTATTTACCGTCTATATTACTGCAGATACTTGATAAAGTATGAGTTTCATCTTCTAAACTGTCAGCATTAATATACAAATTTCTCATCCTCATTCATCGTTAACCAATTTTCATTAGTAACTGTGGTTTATATAATTATTCATAAGAAAATATTTTAGATTATATGACAAATAAATTCATAAATAATTGATACATGAGTATGATATAACAATTCAATAATGATTTTCAACAAATCCTGATAAACGACATGTTTTATGGGATAGAATGCATTCAAAAGTAATAATAGACAAAAAACAACGGTTATATTTGTGAAAGTTATATAGTCTATTTTTATCAAATCACAAGAATAAAGAAGTTACGCTTCATAAAAGATTTCAAGGAATAAAAAAAAGCACCTAAGTATCTAACTTAAATGCTTTTTAAATAATATCTAGTGTCTAAAATGTCTCATTCCAGTAAACACCATAGCAATACCATATTTATCACAAGCTTCAATAGATAAATGATCTCTTATAGAACCACCTGGTTGAATTATGCAACTTATACCAGCTTTAGCTGCCTCTTCAACACAATCTGGGAATGGGAAATAAGCATCAGATGCAAGACTTGCTCCTTTTAGAACATCTTCTCCCAAATGTTCAACAGCATGACTTATAGCTTGTTTACATGCCCATATACGATTAACCTGTCCAGGTCCAACACCAAGAGACCTCTTATCTTTTCCTATCGCAATACCATTAGATTTTGCAAACTTAACAACCTTCCAAGCGAATTTCAGATCCTCTATTTGCTCTTTAGTTGGCTGAGCTTTTGTAACAACCTTTAGTCCTTCTGGTAATAACTCGCTATCAATAGTTTGAATAAGTAATCCACCACCAACTTTTTTAAGATCATAAGCTGTCTTAGGTTGTTTTTGTAATATATCCTCTAATACAAGAACTCTAATATTTTTTTTCTTAGTAAGAACCTCAACAGCTTCATCACTATAACTTGGAGCAACTACAATCTCAACAAATATTTTATTGATTTCTTCTGCTGTCTTTTTATCGATTTCCCTATTAGCAACAATAATTCCACCATAAATAGAAACCGGATCAGTTTTATACGCTTTAACATAAGCATCATATATATTAGTATCACTACCAACACCACATGGATTAGCATGTTTACAAGCAACAACTGTAGGCTCCTCAAATTCTTTCAATAACTCAAGTGCTCCATTAGTATCATTAATATTATTAAATGAAAGAGCTTTACCATGTAATTGTTTAGCATTAGTAATGCAACCTTTCGTATTTCCTACTTCTTTATAAAATGCTGCACTTTGGTGTGGATTCTCTCCATATCTCATATCTTGAACTTTTTCAAATGTCATACTAATGGTCTCAGGATAATCAGTAGCATTTCTCTCTTTTCTCATATAATTAGCTATCAATGTATCATAATGTGAAGTATGTTCAAATACCTTGCAACATAAATTGAATTTAGTTTCGTAGGAAACGTCGCCTTTTTCACTTATCTCATTTAGTACTTTATCATAATCTTCTGGATCTACTACTACTGCTACATCTTGATAATTCTTAGCTGCTGAACGAAGCATTGTAGGACCACCTATGTCAATATTTTCAATGGCTTCTTCCCTAGTTACTCCTTCTTTTAGAATAGTCTGTTTGAAAGGATATAAGTTAACTACTACTAAATCAATAGGTGTCACATTCAATTCCTTCAATTGTTTCATATGTTCTTCGTTATCTCTAATAGCAAGTAATCCAGCATGAATATTAGGATGAAGAGTCTTAACTCTTCCGTCAAGACATTCTGGGAATCCTGTAACATCTGAAATACCAATTACTTTTACACCATTTTCAATAAGTTTCTTTGCAGTTCCTCCAGTTGAAATAATTTCAACTCCAAGTTCCGTTAACTTCTTTGCAAATTCAACTATACCTGTTTTATCTGAAACACTTATTAATGCTCTTCTCATATCTTTTATCTCCTTCTATGATTATTTTTTATTATTTATATATTAATTGTATTTGAAAGGAAGTAATATTAATATCTACCATGAAAAGTTCTACTAACAACTTCTTCCTGTTGTTCTCTGCTTAATCTGTTAAAATTAACAGCATATCCAGATACTCTTATTGTCAAGCTAGGATATTTTTCTGGATGATCCATTGCATCTACTAATTTTTCTCTATCCAAAACATTGACATTAATATGATGCCCATTTTGGTAGAAATATCCGTCTAGTATGCTAACAAGATTATTTACCTGTTCACAACTAGTTTTACCTAATGTTCTAGGCTGTATAGAGAAAGTACATGAAATACCGTCACGGCAACTATCATATGGTATCTTCGCTACTGAATTAAGTGAAGCAAGTGCACCTTTGCAATCACGATTATGCATTGGATTCGCTCCTGGGGCAAAAGGTTCCCCTTTTTTTCTACCATCTGGTGTAGAACCAGTTTTCTTTCCGTATACTACATTAGATGTTATTGTTAGGATTGATAAAGATGGAGTAGAATTTCTATATGTCTCATGCTTCTTAAGTTCATTAATGAAACTAGTTGTTAATTCTTTTGCAATACTATCTACTCTATCGTCGTCATTACCGAACTTAGGATAATCACCTTTAATGTCAAAATCTATAATTAATCCATCTTTGTTTCTTATTGGACTTACTTTTGCATATTTTATTGCGCTAAGGGAATCTGCCATTACCGACAAACCAGCCATACCAAAAGCCATGGTTCTCTCAACTTCTGTATCATGTAGAGACATTTGAAGTTTTTCATAAGCATACTTGTCATGCATATAATGGATTACATTCATAGTGTTAACATATAACTCACACAACCACTTTTCATATTCTTTAAAACGCTTTACAACTTCATCATAGGCTAATACATCTGAATCTATAGGCTTTAACTTAGGTCCTACCTGTAATCCTTTTACTTCATCTTTTCCACCATTAAGAGCCATTAATAATGCTTTTGGCATATTACATCTTGCTCCGAAAAATTGCATTTGCTTTCCTATTTTCATAGCTGATACACAACATGCTATTCCATAGTCATCTCCATAACGTTGACGCATAAGATCATCATTCTCATATTGTATGGAATCCGTATCTATTGATACCTTAGTACAGAATTTTTTAAAATGTACAGGTAATCCCTTTGACCATAATATTGTTATATTGGGTTCTGGTGCTGAACCTAACGTATATAGAGTATTAACGAATCTATAGGAATTCTTGGTTACTAATGTTCTTCCATCTTCACCCATACCTCCTACAGCTTCTGTAATCCACATTGGATCTCCTGCAAAAAGATCATTATATTCAGGTGTCCTAAGTTGTCTTGCCATACGTAATTTCAACACTAGATCATCAATTAATTCTTGTGCCTCGACTTCCGTAATAACTCCTTCTTGTAAATCTCTTTCAATATAAATATCTATAAATGTACTGACACGCCCTAATGACATTGCAGCTCCATTTTGTTCTTTTATAGCACCAAGATAAGCATAGTATATCCATTGTATTGCTTCTCTTGCATTAACTGCGGGACATGAAATGTCATCACCATACATCTTGGCCATTTCTTTTAATTTATCCAGAAAATCTATTTGCCTATATAACTCTTCCATAAGCTTAATGTTTTCATCAGACATAAATTTTTTACTATATCTTTTTTTATCTGCTTGTTTTTGTTCTATTAGATAATCAATTCCATAAAGAGCAACTCTACGATAATCTCCTATTATTCTACCTCTTCCGTAAGCATCAGGTAAGCCTGTAATAACACCTGTTTTTCTTACTAATTTCATTTCATCTGAATAAACTCTATATACACCATCATTATGAGTTGTTCTATATTTAAACTCTTCTTCTACTTTTTCATCAACTTTATAACCATATGCCTCACAGGCATTTCTAGTCATACGGATACCGCCAAAAGGATTAATAGCTCTTTTAAGAGGTTTATCTGTCTGTAATCCTTTTATGATTTCTTTATCTTCATTGATATAACCTGGTTTAAAAGTCAATAAAGATGATACTGTTTTCGTATCAATATCTAGAACTCCATTTTTTAATTCTTTTTCTTTCAGCCTAACAAACCTATTATTGATTTCTTTAGTTCTTTCTGTTGAATCTTCTAAGAAACTACTGTCTCCCTCATAAGGAATATAGTTTTTCTGTATAAAATTTCTTACATTGATTTCTTTTTTCCATATACCATCGTTAAAATTATGCCATTGTTTCATAGTTATCTAGTCCTCTCTTTTAATATACTCAATTATTTACATGTGTCTTTCACTCCAGTACACTTAGTTTAAACAGAATTAAATGCATATGTAAATTCTTGATAGTAAATTAAAGACCGCCTGAGCATATAGACTCTATAACGGTCTATTGCCCAGGCGGTCGGCATAATTTATTTCTGTACTCCCTGTGGGTACTCCCACTTCCGCCAGTCATACAGAGAACAATGAGGCTATACCTCATTAAAATTTTAAGGTAAATAGGAAGTACAACTTCCTGTTTTATAAATAAATATTCTATAAGAATATATATTTCAATATGAATAATATAGTAAGAACATACATCAATGGATGAACTTTTTTACCCTTATTTACAACTAAATTAATAATTGTATAAGAAACAACTCCAAAAACTATACCTTCTGAAATACTATATGTTAAAGGCATTACAAGAACTGCTAAGAAAGCTGGAATAGCTTGTGTAAAATCTGTAAAATCTACTTTAGCAATAGATTCTAACATATAAAATCCTACAACTATCAATGCTGGAGCTGTGGCAAAACTTGGTACTGTCAATAATAATGGTGAGAAGAATAGTGCAAGAGCAAAAAGAACAGCTGTTGTTAATGATGTTAAACCTGTTCTACCTCCATCAGCTACACCAGAAGCACTCTCAACATATGTTGTTGTTGTAGAAGTTCCTAGACATGCACCAGCTACTGTTGCAACTGAATCTGCGAATAATGCATGTTTGATTCTAGGTAATTTACCTTCTTTATCAAGATATCCTGCTTTACTTGAAACACCTATTAATGTTCCCAATGTATCAAATAAATCTACAAACAAGAACGAGAACACAATAATCCAGAACTCAAATGTTCCTAATATACTAAAATCAAATTGGAAAGCAATTGGTTCAAGACTAGGAGGTTTGGAAAAAATATCAGTAGGAATAACACTAATCGCTGGATTGAATATTCCTATAGCTTGAGCTAACATTCCAATAACCCATGTTATTAAGATACCTAATAATATAGAACCTTTAACTCTTTTTGCAACTAGTATTGCTGTCACTATTAAACCAATTACAGCAAGTATTACTGTTGGTTCAGTCATAGTACCAATCTTAACTAAAGTCGCTGGATCTCCAATTACAATACCTGCATTTTGTAATCCGATAAAAGCAATGAATAAACCTATACCTGCACTAACAGCATACTTTAGATTCATTGGTATAGCATTAAATAGTGCTTCTCTAACATTAACAAATGTTAATATTATGAAAATAATACCTTCAATTAAAACTGCCGCAAGAGCTATTCTCCAGTCATGTTTATAACCTAATACTACAGTATAAGCAAAAAAAGCATTAAGTCCCATACCTGGTGCAAGTGCAAATGGATAATTAGCCACTAATGCCATAATCAATGTACCTATAACTGCAGCTAAAGCAGTTGCAGTAAATACAGCACCTTTGTCCATACCAGTTGCTTGAAATCCCTCAGCTGTTTGCAATCCAGATAATATGTTTGGATTAACAATCAATATGTACGCCATTGTCATAAAAGTCGTAATACCAGCAAATATCTCAGTCTTTACATTGGTATTGTTTTCCTTAAGTTTAAAGAATTTTTCCATCTTTAACCCTCCATCCGATATTCTATTACAGATTTATTTTATCAGAGATATTTTACCATGTCAATATATTTCCGAATGTTTTTTGTTATTTAAGGATAAATATTCGGTTTTTTTGTAGCTTATGGGGTTATTATTTTATAATATGTCTTTTTTAGTAGAAATTGTGTAACTGAATTGGTATAAGATAAAGTAAATTTTTTCGCATTTTATAAATGGATTGAACATATTAAAACGCTACAAAACATATCAATTATAAGTTTTGTAGCGTATTTTTTATTTTATCTTTACCCGAGTAATTTAATCTTTTCTAATATTTATCGTTAATTGCCACTTGTAGTAAAATAGTAGGAATCAGGAACCCTGAAGTAGGCACAAATATCATAAATATCACTGGAGGAAATTCACTCCCTGTTATTAAGCAATAATTCTTTCCTTGTTTATAACCCCAGTATAGACCATATATTCCAAATGTAATTATCGTAAATAGTATGACTATTATACTTTCTGTTTGATAATCACCATTGGCTAATTTATTAGATTCATTGTTAACTTTGTACATCCAGTATACTAAATAAATACCAAATGTGATAAACGATAATATAATAGTTAATAATATATTCCTTTTCATAGTTGGTCTCCTTTTTCAAGTTTTTACACAGTAATTGAAATATAATCCAATATATCATGGATTTTCAATTAAATAAATCGGTAGTTCGGTTCAATACTAATATGAAAGAGGTATTATAACTTATTTATCTATTTTGGTTCCTTTTTCTTTTATCATCTTTAAAACACTTTTTGGTATGTCACCTTCACTTACAACCTTTTGTCCTAACTCTATTGTTTTACTCACTGTGACTTTCATATATGTTCCAGGAGCAAAATAATCCTTTGCCACACCTTTTTTGAAAAAGTGAACTATTCTTTCTTCTCCTTTTTCATTATAGCCCATTAATTCATATTGTTTACCTTTTTCTTGTTTAACACCTTTATCATTTAATAGCCAAGAATCCTCGTTCACTTCATCAGATGGTATTTGTGTATAAAAAATATCTGATGCTACATATCTATCGTTATAATATCCTTTTGCCCATATTGCTCCTGCTATTATTAGAGGAACAAATATTACCAATAAAATTAATGTTTTACTTTTCATAATAACCTCCTAAAATTCTAATTCTTTTTTTCTAAATGCTAGCATACTTACTACTAATGAAATAGCAAAATAACTAGTTGCTACAATCATTTTTAAACCATTACTTGATAATGCAACAATTATATTGTTCAATGTATTTGTAAACAAATATTGAGTTAAATCTCCAAATGTAGTAACAAAAAACTCCTGAGATAAAATAACCGTTAGAATCATTAGCACTGTACTTGAAGATAATAATACATAAGCTACTACTCCTAACATTCCATTCTGTGAGAAGAATATTAAAATGCTTGCAATACTTGCATATCCTATTATTCGTAAATACTGCATAAATAAATTCAATAACAGCTTGCTTACAATAGCATTTGTCAATGGTATTTTAATAATGGATGGTATTCCAATCATAAATAACGAAAATATGATAGTTACAAATAATGTTACTAAAATAGTTGTTACAAAATAACACATTACTATTTTACTTTTTGGAACACCATGACCAATGGCTACGTGTATTGATTTACTCCTAAAATTATCAAAATATATGCTAATGAAAATACCAAGTCCAACCACTAATGGATAAAATCCTATAAAAGTAATTGTCTTAGACAAATAATCTTGTCCAGTAAATGAATTCGTATACAGTATAAAAATAATAGATAAAAATAATAATATATAAAAACCCAAAGTAATTTTAAGTGATTTTTTCTTCATTATTCTATATATATCCGCTTTTATATAATTAATCATTTTTCTTACCTCCAACTAGCTCAAAATAATATTGTTCTAGCCCTTTACTAATTGATTTTTCGTCAGTAATTTTAATATTATTATCCAATAATATTTTTCTAGCTTTATTTAAATCATCTACTGATATTTCAACACTATCAACAGATAAATCCAACTCATCATTTGTTATTTCTTTTAATACCCTGCCTTCATGTACTATTCCAAATCTAGTAGCGGTATTTTCTAATTCCCCTAAGATATGTGACGATACAATAATTGTCATATCATATTCATGGTTTAACTTTTTAATCAATTCTCTAACATCAGCGATACCTTGTGGATCTAATCCATTAATAGGCTCATCGAGTATTAAAATGGATGGATTACCTAAAATAGCATTGGCTATACCTAATCTTTGTTTCATTCCCATGGAGAAAGACCTGTACTTTGAATTAACTCCACTAAGTCCTACGATTTTAAGAACTCTATCAATTTCATCTTCGCCCTTTATACCCTTTAATTTTGAATAATACTTCAAGTTATCCTTAGCATTTAGGTAATCAAAAAAATTTTTTCCAATAAAAAAACCTATTTCTTTTCGTTTTTTTTGCAAATCAGTATTATTTTCACTTCCAATAATACTGAGATTACCATCTTTATAATCAGATAGCCCTAATATTATTTTAAAAATAGTAGTTTTCCCTGCTCCATTTTTACCAATCAATCCAAAAATGTCACCTTTATTAATATTCAAACTTAAATTTTTGAGCACATGGAAATCTCCATAATATTTATCAAGTGCATCTATTTTTATCATACTAACCTCCTTATTTGCGTCGTTAGTTAGACGTTTATGAAACGCCATAACCCATTCTTAATGCTGATTTACTGTTAGCAAGATACCTCAATTCCATTACTTTTATTTTTTGTTTTTTTATATGGTTTTAATTTTTTTAGTGAAATGTTTAACAGGTTAACTATCTGTATTTAGTATATTATGATTAAATATTCTTTGCCATTGATTAGTCTTACGCTTACCTTTCAATTTTGTCACATAAAAAATTAGTTTATCTCCTTAAATTAAACCTTATAGCAATAATTTTACCTACTAAAAAAGTTCTAAAACCCTTCAAACAAGAATTTTAGAACTTTTGTTTTTACTCCCCCTCCTATACTTATTCATTTTATAGTAAAAAGAAATCTAGATAATGAAATTTTGACGAATATCAGTATTCAGTTTATAATTATATCATTGAAGAAGTAACTACTAATTAAACCTATCACAGAATCAATAATCATAATATTTATCATGATTAAATAAATAATCTCTTTCTCCGATTCTTATAAGATTATTTGAAGCACAACCCCTAAAATAAGCGGCGATAGGATTTAGTAGCTATGATTTTCACATTTAAATGTAATATGAAAGGGTGAGAAAATGACAAATCAAATTGAATCCTCTTTAGTAAAGGTAGCAAAAGCATTAAACAACGCTGAAATACAATGGGCCGTGGGTGCATCGTTGATGTTACAGTCTCTGGATCTTGTAGAAGAAGTTCATGATATTGACATCATTGTGGCCCTACCTGATATAGAGAAAGCCATCAACGTTTTGGAGCATATTGCAGTACCCATACCAATTCCTAAAAAAGATGAATATGTGACACATCATTTTTATACATTTAACATAGATGGTGTGGATATGGATGTAATGTCAGGCTTTAGAATCAGACATTGTGAAGGTATCTATGATTTCCTTTTGGATAACTCTTCCATCGTCAGAACAGAACATATAGATGGCACAAAAATTCCTTACACCTCATTGGAGGATTGGTATGTAGCCTACATGTTAATGATTGGTAGAGAATGGAAAGTTAAAATAATCAGAGACTACTTTGAGAAGAAAGGAGTCAACCATCCTGAGCTACTAAAACGTATACTTGAGCAAAAGTTGCCGGAGGAAGTAACGACAGCAATTGTGGAGTTGTTAGAAGCCTGAATACCACATAAAAATCTATATATAAAAAACTGATATAAATAATATAGATATGGATTTGTCATTGTCAACTTTTGAACTATTAATTGTCTCATAAGCGGTGCAACAATTAATAAATAACTCAATGAATAATTAACATTTGAGTATATTGCCATGTAAAATTAGAGACACTAGCCTTTGTATTTTAGTAATCATATGCTCATAAGTATATCTTTCATCATAAACATAAAAAGTAAACTGAGTTATTATGCAACCCATAACACATAATGATACATCTTCATTATCAATATCTATATTAAACCACTCAAAAGTCTTAAATGAATCTAATAATTTATTTAATCGTGTTAAAAAAAATTCATCAATAAACGGCATAACACTTTCATTAGATTTAACACTATTACTAACATCATATAAAACGGATATATACTCTTTTAACAAAGAACTATCCAGCTTTTTAAAAGGATTCAAATACGCTTCTATGAAATTCACTAATTCTTTTACAACATCTTCTTCATTCTTTATTGTAATCGAATTAAAGCTATAGTTTTCCATTTTAACTGTTTCAACTAAACATTCTATAAATAATTGTCCTTTTGAATTAAAATAATTAAATATAGTACCTTCCCCTATTTCTAATGCACCGGCGATTTCTGATGTTGTTACCTTCTTATACCCATCTTCTATAAATCTTTGTTTTGAATAATCCAGTATTGCTTTTCTAGTTCTCTGCTTCTTCTTTTCTCTTAATCCCATCTTACTTCCTCCAAACACCATAAATAGATCCAATTTCATTTTATAACATGTCAAAAAGATACAAGTTTATTGTTCCTAACTGATACATTAATCAATCTCTACTTATCATAAGGCTCTTCTGGAATCATATGACCTGTAATAATTTTCATGAACAAAACAGGAATAAACCATTCAAATCCTGGAACTGGTGTAAATAAGTATATACTAGCCACAATAGCTATCATAGCAAGTAATTTCCCTACTGCTCTTTTTAAATATAAAGGTGTTTTATATACTATAAAGACTGAAATTAGAAATGCAGCATACCAAGTAAAAGCATATGCCCAATTCATATCATTAAATAATAGTCCTATAACCAAAGGATGAACATGCAATGCTATGAAAACTGGCAGTTTTTTCACAGCACCAGCAAATCCTTTCTCCTCAGGTTTTATAGGTGTATCATAATACCTCTTACAAGAATTAAGAGCGTTACTTACTAAACCACCTCCAAGATCTAGTGCAAAGTACAATCCAATTATAATCTGAACAATATTCCACTGCATATGTCCCATTGCTAACTGAAAAATCATTAAAGCTGGTAACAGAGCTCCACCGATATAACCTAATACTTTTTCTTCAGTATACGCACCAGTTCCATTGATATAATCTGGTTTTCCTTCATATTCCCATCTAATCTTTTTATTATGATCCATATATCCTCCTTGAATTATGAGTAAACTCATGTTTGAGTACACTCATAGTATATTCACGTTTTTTTATTTTGTGTATAATAATTATCACATATCAAGATATATCATAAGTTTTATCTAAAAAAAAGAGAGCTTCTAAATGAAGTCTCTCGTATTATTTATATAAGTCTAAGTCTTTTTAATCAATCATGTTTGCAATGTCATTCAGAGTCTTATCTGATTTTAGTTGCAATTTTCAACTTTTCATTTCTTTTCTTATAGCTTTTTTTGCTTTTCCACTCATTGCTGGCAAAAAGTTTGTATAAAATTTTCCATTTTCTCGCATGGCTTGGTCTAAATGTAATATATCATATGTAATTTTATAACTTCAACCATAAAGCTGGACGAACACCACCTGTACACTTACCATCACTAATATTACCTTTAAGTATATTATTACCTTGAATGCCAATATTACCGTCACCATGTATGTATACAGCTTTTACACTCACTCGACCAGGTGACCTAAGCCACCACCACCAAACACTTTTTTTATTATCCTTAAGTAGTGCTCTTCTATTACTATTATTCTTATCTTTTCTCTCAAACCAATATCTTTGATTTTTACCTGGTTTGTATAGTTTTTCACTGCTATCTCCAAAATATCTGCATACAACGTCTTCAATATCTAGTAAAAATATTCTATCTTCTGTATCTATTCCGCCTTTTGAACCATACCAATGATTATCAGTATTTTTATTTATTACTGGAATTATTCTTGATTTTTCAGCTTCATCAAATTGGTCATAGAATTCCCCATTAAGATATTTTCTCAATGAACAATCTGCCCATGTTGTATCTGTATAAACATCATGGTAAGACCGCTGTTCTATAATATATTCAGTTACAATCAAAGCACTATCATTTTTTATATCAAGAATACGCCAATTATAACTACCAAATGAAATTATCTGACCGATATTAAGTTTATCCATTCGCCTGCTCCCCCTTTCTTTTAAAAATAATATATGTCGAATGTTTGTTCTTTTATGATATCATAATTTATTGTTCCATATCTATAGCAATAATTAACGTTTTTTCTTTTGTTCAAGGTTAATTGTCTCACCATTGGTGAGATTATGTCATCATCTTTATATGTTTCATAAAACTGTTTCATTCTGTATGAATTATACCATTACTAACTTAACTTACAAGTACAAATAAAAAGAAACTACCATCTATTACAGGTAGTCTCTGATATAAAAATTCTTTATAATCTATACTTATTTGTTTAGTGCTATATTATGTTTTTATGTCAATTATGGTTGTTTTTTTTAGGGATTGTTAAGTTTTTTAATATCAAAATAATATAACAACTCTATCCCCTCTCACCGAATGCCAACATACAAGCATTTTAACCTAGACATATATTTTCTGTAGAAAATCAACAAGTATTTGATTAAACACTTTTGGATTATCCATATTAGATACATGTCCTGCGTTAGGAATCATATGTACTTCACACTTAGGATAGCACACTTGCCAGTCCTTTACATGTAATTGAATTGTTCCTGTTCTATCCTGTTCACCATATACATAGCACATAGGAGAAATAATGTTTACATCTTCCTCATGAAGAGCATTTGCTATAGCTGACCAAGATCTGATAAAAGAGTCTTTCGTCTGTGTATCAAACATTTTAATAAGTTCGCTTTGCACTTCATTTACTACGGAAGATTGCCTTGCCATAGCTTTTTTTAGTCTTTCCCATGTATAAAGCTTAAACAGAGGTTGAGACCTTTTCAAAGAAAGAGTCTCCCACTTAGAGTAACGCATATAAATCGGTGAGCCATCTGCTAAAAAAATACCTTGAGTTCTTTCCGGATATAATCTTACAAACTCTTGTGCTATGTAATTCCCCATAGATAATCCTGCAATTACAGTTTTCTCAATGCCTTCTTGATCTAGTATACCAACAATCTCTTTACAAACATGTATAAGATTCAATGGTTTCTGTGATGTAGACTTTCCATGATGTGGTACATCTACTGTTATAACTTTATATGCTTTCAAATCATCCAATTGCTTATCCCACATCTCTTTAGTAATACCAAAGCCATGAATAAACACAATAGCCTTCTTTTTTTGTTGTTGATGCACTTTATAACATATATTTGCTGACTCAGTTTTATAATACTTTTCCACAGTAATCTCCCTTATAAAATCTACACTTTAAAGTAGCTAAATATAACCTAAACTTTTTCAGTTGTTGTTCATTTGAACCTTGCACTATCCATCCATTACTGTCATAGAATCCTACTGCCATATCATAAATAATATCGTAGAGAATCTCTACTTCTTTTTCAGAAACAAATTTACTTTTATCTACTGCTTCTAGAAAATTCTTTTTCCTAGTTTCAGTTATTTGATTCATTAAAACCTCTAATTCATTTTTACTATTTTCCTTACTTTCTTCATAAACTCTTCTTACAAATCTAAAAGGAAGTTCTAAGGCTTTAATCAGTTCGATTCGCCTATAAATCTCACTTTCAATCATTTTAAAAAAATCAGACTTTTCATAACATACTATTGGTTTTAACTGTTGGAATTCTTCAAGAGCTTTTGTAAAAAGCCATTGGTATAATGTCATTTTATTTCTGAAGTAATAAAAGAGCAGTGACTTTGATATACCTGCTTCATCTGCAATAAACTGCATTGATGCTTTTTTATAAGTATTTTCTGCAAAAGTCTTAAAGCCAGAATTAATAATCTTCCTTTGCTTCTTCTCATTCAATTTGTAAAACTTCTCATTCATGTTTGCACCTCTCTATTGGTCAAATCGGTTAATACCATTGTACATCCATTGACCGTTTTGGGGAAGGAGTAATATTGCAATAAAAAAACTAGAGTACCATAGATAAAAGAATCATGGATACTCTAGATTTGTTGTTCTAATATTAAAAAGTTCTACAAGCTTAAATACACTATGTATTTGTAAATAATAGAGCTATTTAACTATAATACAATTATCTTGTGATAATATGAATAAGTTTTAGACTATTTCCACTCGCCCCGCCATTTTGTAAACAGCTTATTTTCGTTGGTTTTACGTTGGTTTTATTTGCATATTTATCATAAATTTTTTTGACTATCACATGGCTTATAGTCAAAAGGCAGTCAAAGCACATTCTGTACTACTATAAAATATACAGTTAAATCTTATACTTCTTTTCTATTTTATATGCACTTCAATTCTGTCAGAAGCATATTATTCTTTACAATGTAACACTCTACATAGTGAGGGCCATTAAAACTAGTTTCCTCTTTTTTTGAATAAGCTGATTTTTTTATATCTGTTTGACCAAAAATATTAGTTTTATTCTCTGCTACAACTCCAATATTTCTTACTTTCCAAAAACATTTATAATCACCAGTCACACTAGTTTCTTTGATAAAAACTCGAGACTCTTTTGCTTTTTTCAGGAGGTATTTTGATAGCGGTTGACGTCTAAAACCATTTTGATCAACATTACACTCAAGTTTAATATAATGTTTTAAATCAAGATCGAAATAATCTCCAATTAGCTTTTCCCCTGAAAACAACTTAGTCTCTTTGTTATTCAAATAGCTGTCATAATTACTAAGAACATACTGTGATTCTACTAAATTGGTATAATCAATATTGAACAGTGAATATAACATCTTTCTAACAATCACAATATTTTAAAGCGAATCCACTATTCATTATTTTCTTTGATTTTTCATTGAACCACTCTGCATACTGTGTCTGATTACATTTCTATTTATTAAATTCTAATAATTTCGTTATTGATTTCTTAATCATATCTTTGAAATCATCAACACCTAATTTTGTATTGACTTTTCACACTTGGTCTCATTAAAAGATGCAGTGTAGAACGCATAAATGGAATTTATGCACTTTACACTGCATCTTTATTTTTGATTAACTGTCATGCAAAACGGTTCTCCTGTACGATTTCATCCATTAGCTAAACTCCATTGGTTATTTTTCTTATAATCAAACTAATAAGTTCTTTGATTTTATAATGCACCGCTGACACCTTCAACTTGTGCTTTGCATTCATCCCAAGTTGAATATATACCTGTGACTTTACCAACTTTTACTGCATAGTGTTTTTTCCCCATACTTTCTCCTTTATATTCATAATCTAATCTTATATTTACTCATCTATTATTATTATATGATTCCATCTTATATAACACAATAAATTAAGTAAATTTAATGATTAATCTTAATCAAATAACCTAACTTGTTCAAAGCCGGTACAGTACTTTTCCATTTTTCTTTCCTTCACAACATCCCCCTCTTCTATATTTCCAATCAAGAAAGGAGATCCATCATCGTGTTTCCCAATATTATTAATTGTAGCCTTTTCACTGAAATTAGCATAACAATATAAGCAATTATGATTACATGTATTGTAAGCACCTATATCTATGCTTTTAACACAGCCACAAATATCTCTTTGATTAGCATCTTTTGATATAACTACATCACAATTATTTAACTTTGAAATCATTTTATCATCAACACATTTGCCGTGCTTTATCCCAAAATCAGATAAATCAATCAACTCGGAACAAGTCTCAATAGTCATTTTATATTCTGAAGCAATCTTTGTAAAGGCCTCTGCAATATATCTCATATCTTTATCAGTTATTTCTTGAAAGTCAATTTCTTTCATGTTACGTTTGGTTTTTGTATAAATATCTAAAAAACTGATAACACATTTATCACAATAAGGGCTAAGCATATCCATAAGCTTTCTAAAGTACTTTTCATGATATGCAAAATCATATTTTTCTGTAAGTATAACAGGATCATATCTCCAAATAATTCGCTCCTTACCTATTAACCTACTAAGCTCTATTACACTTTTAATTATTTCACTTTTAGATCGTACATTTTTTTCAAGGTCTATGCCATACGAATTTATTGTAATCTGAAAGTAATACTTGTATTTATTGAACGTGTCTAACTTAGGAATAATTTTTTTTGGATCTTTAGTCCAAAATACAATACAGTCAATTAATTCAGGTGATAACTTGACTTCACTCACCTGATGAAAGTTCATCGGATTTCTAACATAGACAAACCCTTCCTCAAATCTTTTAATGAGCCAGTCTGTATAAAATGCCGGTATATCACTCCTTCTACTTATACTTAATATCATTTAAAGCCACTCCTTAATATTCAATATTTATAATTGATTCTTTTGTAACTTCTAGTTCAAAGCCATAATTTGTACTTTTTACAAGTACATTCTTCAATGTTATTCTCTCTCCTGCAATTATTGGCAATGTCAATCCAATTTCACCTAAGAAGTCATCTTTAATAACCGTCTTAATCTCTGAGTTTCTTTTTTCAAATGTGCAGCTACCATCACAAAGTAGAACAGCCCATTGATTCGAGAATTTCCTTTCAATAACCGACCTAATATTAGCTTTCACATTAACCTTCATATTTATATATTTATGCAAATCTTTTAACTGTATATAATGTTGTCTGTTCTTTATAATATTATATTTAGTAAACCCATCTAATCTATATACTATATATTGGAAAGGTAGTTGCTCACGTCCAGCCTTGCTCAAACCTTTGTTATAAAGAAATCTATGTAATCTAGGTATTTCCCAATAAGCTCTAGTTGGGCTATAACAATTACAATTATACGTTTTCTTTTGATCCCAAACACCCGTACAGGGAGCAAAAACATTTATATTAGTTCCATCTGAAATAGTATTACGGATATCTTTCATAAGCTTTCCATTTTCAGTATCACCTGGTTCAATTACTACTATAGCTCCATCTTCTTTGAGATGATCAGAAAGTTTCTTCAATATTTCTGAGCCTTTTGCAACATTCTCTCTTTCGTTAACTGTTAAGAAATTACTCATTGTAATTAAATCATATGTATCGAGAATAGTATAATCAAACTCATAGTCAAGAACTTGATTCACCCTCTTCCTTAATACAATATCAAGGTTAGTTATTGATGGATCAATAACCTCTGACACCATATGTTCAGCTATCTTAATAAAATCTTCTTCCGCTTCAATAATATCTATCACAATACTAAAATCAATATCAGGATATCTACTACTTAATAATTTATAATATTCAATAATTCCTACTGGTATAGATCCCGGACCAGTACCTATATCAAGAATAATCAACTCATTTTTCAACAAATTGCTTAACTGTATATCTAATAATGGTTTCCAAACCTTGAATATGTTTGCTTCAAAATAATAAAACAAATATGATTCATAAAAGTTCTTATAATTTATCTTCCCTCCTGAAAAAAACATTGCTTTAACATCGTGAATTATTTTATCAGTTACTTCATCAGGTAAATGTATTAGAAGATCATCAAGCCTGCCATTCGACATAAACGAAATACCATTTTTCTGAAATATGTAATTCAAAATTCCCTTTTCAATATATAAAGGTATAATTCTGTTCTGGCTAAATTCAGTCAAAGTACTCTTTAAATCATTTTCCTCCATAACCAAACATTGGTCTAACTTATCAACAAACATCTAACTCACTCCTAAACATTTAAAGTACTTATGGCTCGATTTATCTAAAGTGCTTAAAAGTTCGTTATATTTCACATTATCGCCTTGTTTTTTATAAATATATAGCATTAATGCATAGGCTACAGGCTTTGCTAGGTTATATTTATTTGAAACTGCTTCATTAAGTTTATCAATACACCTAGAATAAACATCTTCTTTTCCTTCTAATAAATATGCCAAACATAAAGTATTGATAATATATCCATCTCTTGCATTTTTGATAAGTTTTATTGCATCTGTATAATTTCCATTTAAGATATGCAATAATGCATATTTATCACTGATAAACCATGTATTTCTATTTACAATTCTTTTCTTTCTTCCTTGACTTCCAATTTGGTGAGTTATATCCATCAACCTCAATGCATTTTCTTTGTATCTCAATGCGCTTACATTATCAGTTGTGTAATTATCTTTAATGAAATACATATACAAATATACCACAGCTAATTTGTACAAGACATCCATCGGAGAAATAGTCCATCTGTTTTGTTGTTTCAATAACTCTTCAATACTCAGATCCTCTGAAATATCATATCCTGATTCTGTAATAAATGTCTCCTCAAGAAAATGTCTAGCATTCGCGACATCTTGTATATCATCCTTATTTACTGATGTCAAATATTCAGTTGCAGATATTTTACTCATTAATGACTCTATTACTGGTATCTGTGGTTTTTGTAAATAATACGATCCAAGACAGTAACATGACTTGATATATTCTTTGTTGTAGTTTTTTCTTCTTTCTATATCCAGACTTCCATATGATTTTATGGCTTTGGTAATCGCCTCAATCCCCTTTTGTTCTACGATCTGAAACTCTTCAAAGAACTCTCGGTCCCACACATGTGATTTATATTTCATCTGTTTAATTTTATATTCAAGAATTAGTTTTCCCATTCTATAATTATCTTTAATTGATTTACTGTTTAATGCAGTCGCCTTTTGAAAATAGGATATTGCATTCTCTATTTCTTCATCTTTATTCCCATCATTTCTACCTTTTTGCTTTGACAGCTCTATTGCGTTCAGATAGTATCTATATGCTAATGCTGACAAATACCTAAAATCTAATGGTTCTAACTCAATACATCTCTTATACAATCGAATACTATGATTTCGAAATTCCGCTACTTCCTTCAAATGTTCTCTATCTCTAGTCTTGCCATTCTTAGGTTCACCTAACTTACTGCAGGCAAAACCAATTTCATATAAGTCATTTACATTCTTCCAAAGTTCATGCCCTTCTTTAATTGATTGAATAGGACTAAATAAGTCAATTATCCCCTTCCAATCATACCTACCTTTAAGCTCTTGTATTTGTGAGGTATAACTTGATTGTTTTGTTTTGTTTATTTGTCCCTTTCTAACTAGATTAAAGGTCTGTTTGTCCAGTATATAAGCATTGGGACTATAACCCTTCTCATCTAACCAGTCATTTAAAGCTGCTACTCTATATAAATTACTAATTATCTGTTTATTCGTTTGAATCATTGTTTCCTGAATTTCAAATTCGAATGAAAACTCCTTTTCAGTCGCAACAATATTATTAACTTGCATTAAGAATACACCATCATTAGAGTACTCCTTTGTCATAAAATAACCTATACACCCTTTTATCTTTGAAGTGTCCAACTCACAATATTCGTTAAATGATGCAATTGTTGGCTTTAAGAAGTTTTCACTTAGATAATATTTCTTTCTCTCTACCGTCTTTTCATTGAACAGGTTTACAAATAAATACATTACACTCCTCCTAAGTAGGTAATCAATTTTGCCTCTAGGCATTAGTATCATCATTATCCTCTTTATTCAAAGATACTTCATCAGTATCTTCACCATTTTGGTCATTAAGCCACCCTAGCGCTATTATGCCCATGAACATTCCGAGACCTGTAAGAATACCATTTCTGATTCCCTTACCCTTTTCTCTTTGACAATTAGCACAAAGATTCCGCTTATTAGTACTCACTAGTTCACATCCGCACTTCTTACAATAACGTGGTCCTTCGTCAATATCGTTTTCATTCTTCCGAACATTTTCATTAACCCCCACTTCTCTTTCAATCAGAACATCATTTATATGACTTTCTATCTTCTTAGTAGCATCGAACTCTGATATTCCATCTGCAATACTAGAAAAATCATTTACCACATTTATTTGTTTCTGCTTCAAGTTCTCATTAAGTAGTATCAATATATCTCGTTCGTTTAGTTTATTATCTATAATAAACTCTTTAAATTGTCTTAAGCATTCTTTTCCCGCTTCATATTCTCCTAGCATTGCGTATCCTTCACATTCTAGCTGAATGGCATTAGTAATAGAAATAAGTGTTTGAAATGAATTTATTGACTTTTCATCGAAGTCTCTTCCTTTATTTTGATTAATCACACTATAGATAAGAGATTTTTGTGGATTACTTTTAATTTACTCTAAGTTTTGATTGAATTTTTTTATTAAAGTAAGTTTACCATCAGTAGCTGAATTAATTACATTAAGAACCGCTATTTCTCTCAACCTAGTATCATGGATTTTCCTTGCTTAAAGCAATTTATCTCTTGAAGCTTCTACTATTGCTAAGCGATCATCCTGCATTTCGATTTGAATCTCTTTAATTACATTACCGACATACTCGATTTCATCTAAAATTCTAATCATAACAGCATTTGTTGAAAGATTGCTTAAAGGTTTCCCTAACTCTGGTGCAACATTTACTTCCTTTAACCTTACCATCTTACGAATTGTTGATCCCTCTCTAATAGTTGGTAAGATTTCACCATTTTTATCAATCGAAAACTTATATATCCCTTTATCAATTAAATCTTTAACATACGTATCAATCTCTGCAACAAGGATCTTATCTCTAGAACGCATCTCCTGAATAATCTGTGCTATATCTGGTAGATTAACCTTTATGCTGTCCCAATCACCAAAGTACTGAATCAGGCTTTTATTATCTTCTTCTGAAAAAAAAGTCAATGTTTCAGTTTTAGGCTTCCACTCATCAAGTTCATATTGAAAAATAGGAACTATCTTATATTTGTCCTGTTCATTAATTGGCCTTGTTATATCTTTACTTGAAAATCCACAATATGGACAGGTTCTTGCCTTATTTGATATCTTAGATCCACATTTCGGACATTGGATTATGCTCATATATCTCCCCCCTTGCTGTTACTGGTAGTGTAAAATATTACACTACACTGTTTGTTTTAATTCTTTATTTATAAGGGTTTCACAGTTTTTTTGCAATAAAATAACAATGACCCCCTATTTTCAGTTATAATTGAAGTTCCAACACACCAAATATTTCTGAAAGGATGTCATTGCTATGCCTTCAATTATAACTTATTTACTTGATATAATTCAATACCAAAATCAACAAATTTCTTGGTTACTTCTTTTTATCTCCAAATTTATCCCTCTTAAGCAATGGGCTTTTGATGATGCTCATTCACCTAAGTATCAGAAATTCAAGACAGATAAACTACCTATTATTAAACGCTTTGTTAAACAAGATTGGTAATTTTTGACTGAATATTATCTCCTTCGTTATGGTAAACCTTTAAAACCTGTTAGGACTCAAAAAGGTAAAATCCGTAATGTTCCTAACCATACCATATGCCCTTTATGTGGTGCTCCTCATCAATATATTTACGATAATAATGGTGGTAAGGGCCAGTTTAAATGTAAAGTTTGCCAAAAAACTTTTGTTACCGGTGAACAAGTTTCTTCTCCTCTTGTTCTTAAATGTCCTTATTGTAATCATTCTCTTGTTGCAAAAAAGGATAGGAAACATTTTACTGTACATAAGTGTATTAATAATAAGTGCTCTTACTATATATCCAATGTGCGTAAATTACCTAATCACGTAAAACATTCTGATCGCTATAAGTATAAATTGCGCTATATCTACCGTGAATTCTCTGTAGATTTTTTTGCTATGGATTTGGATTCTCTTCCTAAAAATGCTTCTTCTTTTAAATTCCGTAGTAAAAGTGCTCATATCATGGGACTTTGTTTGTCTTATCATGTAAACCTTGGACTATCTTTAAGAAAAACTGCTCAGGCTTTAAAAGACATTCATTGTATTGATATCTCTCATACTATGGTTGCTAATTATGCTCATTCCGCTGCTACTCTTATTAAACCTTTTGTTGATAATTATGATTACAATCATTCCTCTACTATGATAGCCGATGAAACTTATATCAAAGTCCGTGGTATCAAAGGTTATATTTGGTTCATTATGGACGCCGTTTCTCGTTCTATCCTTGGTTACAGGGTATCTGATAATCGTGGCGTCGGCCCTTGTATCCTTGCTATGCGTATGGCTTTTCGCAACCTCAAAAAGCTTCCTGATAAATTCCGTTTTATTGCTGATGGCTATAGTGCTTATCCTTTAGCTTCCCAACAATTCGCTCTCCTTGAGAAAGATCCTCTTAAGTTTGATATCACTCAGGTAATAGGTCTTTCCAATGATGATGAAGTTTCAAAAAAATTTCGCCCATTCAAGCAGATTGTAGAACGCCTTAACCGAACTTTTAAAGCTTCTTATCGTGTCACCAATGGTTACGATAATTATGATGGTGCTAATTATGCCTTGTCTTTATGGGTAGCTTATTACAATTTCCTACGTCCCCATAAAGTTACTTGCTATAAAAAGCCTTTGAATAGGGTTAATTTGCTTTCCAAAGCTGATAACATGCCTGGTAAATGGCAACTCCTTATATACCTTGGTCAAAAAACCATTCTTCATTTACAAGAGCAACAATCTAAAAAATCTATCTGTTCTTAGATTTTGAACCAGAGGCACTGATACAGCCATCCCGCAGGGACATGCCCTTGATAGCATCATTAAACAATGCTACAATGCCATGATTACGACGGGATAGGTCTATCTGTTCTTGAGTTCTTCACCGTCGGCAACCTTTTTAAGCATTGTTTAATGGTGCTGTCAAGGGTGGCGTAAGTTACCAAGAGCCATTTTTGTTACCCCTTTTTTCTTTTAAGTCTTACTTATTTTTTTGTTTCTGTTTTTCATAGGCTACTTTACACTACCCTGTTACTCTTCCTCATTCAACATCCAAACACGCTTTAGAGGTATTATGCTTTAATCTTATCACTTAAATTATCATAGTTTTCAAAAATTTCTTCGATTATTCTATTCTGAATCCCACAAGCGCACTTTGAAAAATTGCTTTGGGATTTCCTTATTCACAGAACTTTTAATTCCGCTCCAAGAAATAAGCAACCCATAATCTGCATTATAATTACTCATCGTTCCAATTAATTGATCCAATGTAGGTCTATCAACAGTTCCATCAGTCGATTTCATCTGAACACATATCCTTGGTGAGCCAAAACCTAAAGTATCAGCCGAAGCTAAAATATCTACGCAATAGTTTGCTCCCTCAGGACTTCTATATGTTGTAAATCCTTTTGCTTTAAGTATTTCTTCAATAAGCCACTCCATATCATGACCTTTAAACTTACGTATAATGAATTCGGAAATTCTGTCCAAAATAAATTCGTTCAAATCGACTTATGTATCTTCTGAGTTATCATCTTGAATAACTTGATGTATATTAGTGCTTTTCGTACTCCAGTTATTCTTGCACATTTCTTTCAATCTAGTTTGTAAGTGGTCGCTGTATTCGCTTGCCCATAAATAGAAATATCACGTTTATTTCCATTATGACTTTCAATGAATTTCATGGACTGTACAAACATACCTCCACTACCACAACAAGGATCATAAATCTTATCTTTATACGGTTCAATCATTTCAGCAATTAAATTTACAATTGCCTTCGGAGTATAGAATTCTCCTTTTCCTTTGCCTCCTGCAAGTGCAAATTTACTCAAACAAAACTCATATACTCTCCCGATAATATCCTTTTCCTTATCTTCCAATGTCTTAATATTATTAATCTCGTCTAATAATGACGCTAACTTACTTGAGTCCAAACTCAATCTTGAATAGTAATTATCTGGTAAAGCTCCTTTAAGTGACGGATTCTTCTTTTCTATTGTTGAAAGTGCTGTATCTATGGTTAGCGCTAAACCTTTTACGTTTGTTTTTGCAGAATTGATTATTACACTCCAACGACATTCCTCCGGCAGATAAAACACATTCTTCATAGTGTAAAACTCGACCATATCGATATATCTTTTTTTACCTTCTTTAATAATCTCTTGTTTACGCTCCTCAAATTTATCTCCTGCATATTTCAAGAAAATCAAGCTAAGAACCATTCTGAAGGTTCAACGGTTCCTCGTAGTTTATTAGCTGACTCCCATAATGCCTGCTCTATACTTTTTTGCTTCTTCGCTGATGCTTTTGCCATTTTTTTCTCCTCTATTTTCAATAATATTCACAATCGCTAACATAGTAATCTATCAATCTTATACTTGTTACACCATATTAAGTAGCTTAAGTTTATGAATTCTTCCTTCTAATTATATCATTATGAGCCTTTAAAACAATGAAAATTATGAAACTTATCCAGGTTATTTGTAAAAGTGCTTAGATATTTTTTATATTGCACAAATAGCATATGCCATATCTAGATATATTTTATTAACACCACAGGTAAACCTCTAATTATCTTGTGAAAATATTTCATGGAGAAATATATCCCATTTCAAGTTCTTTATTTAACGCATTTTTCAAACTTGACTTGGTTATTTTCAGGCTATGTCCATCTGTAAGTCTAACAACCTTTGGAAACCCTTCTTCATTCTCCACTTGAGTTATTATACTTGAATATTCGCTTTTGCCTTTTCCTGAATGTGGAACAGGCCCAAACATTACAAGTCGATAGTTTGGAGCATACTTCAGATTCTTGAAGTTAAACTTTTTGGCTTCTGTATATCCTAAATGCATTTCAATCCGTTCTTTAGATATTCCCAAACTCTTAACACAACCTAAAATATCCTTATCCTTAACCATAGAGTCACCAAATATAAGAATTTTACCATCAGTATATGATTCATATCCTCTCTCATCACTTTTGTTTGGTATAAGGTCTTCCATTCCAATACCGGAAAGGTATCCCTCTAATAATCCGCTCTTGTATGCATCACGGATATCTACATGAAGTCTATTCGATGCTTCAGCAATAATGTCAAAGAGTTCATCTTGTGTTATTTGCATTAAAGCACCTCCTCCATTAATCGCATTTTTTTGTCACGAACCAAATCTATTTGCTTTTGCATGACAATCAACTGATCAGTAAGCAAAGTATATTCATCAGCAATTTTATCTTGTTCCTTCCTTGGAATGTCTGGTATTTGAATGCGCTTGAGATCCTGAATGCTTATGCTTCGCATCGCAGCCCCTTTAGCATATTTATTTAGTTGCAACATCCCGGCTTCACTTTGTAAGAAAACTTCAACATATGTTGGATTTACTTTAGATTCATCAATTTCAACAAAGTAAAGATTTCCATTAGCAAGTATTCTCTCTCCGTCCTTTACTTTAGCCGTTGCTATTTTAAAAGGTGATATTTTTGAGATAATTAAGTTCTTGTCTTGAATACAATATTTACTTAACCTATATCCTATATCCTTAAGATTAGGAAGTTCAGCGTCAATCAAACTGTCTTTTATATTTTGGAGCATTAGATAGTGATATTGTGTTGAGGTTTTACTGACCATATTATCTAAATCCTTAGATTTAACCATTGCACCTCTGTTTATTGATAAGCAAAGATCCCCTAATGAAATTCCATTTTCTATTTCCACTTCTACTTCCATATAACGATTCGGATTAAGGATGTACTCGTTTGCGGCAATTTCATCAACAGACACACTTTTACTGATATCTGTGTCTGTATGATATGCATTCAAAATGTTTTTGACATCACGATTCTCCAAGGTATTTTGGCGCCTACCTTTTGTTGCATATTTAGATGCATCAACCATTCTGATTTCATCATTGCCTTGACTCATTATCAAAATTGTTACAGGTATACCTGTACTTGATAATAACCTTTCTGGTAACTGTATAATTCCTTCAATCAAGCCTTGTTCTATCAGTTCTTTTCTAAGGCCTTCATCAGGCTTATTCCACATCCCACCATTCGCCATTATAGAAACTGTCTTTCCAGGTTGTACAGTATTTAAGAATGCAGCAATACTAAATATCCAGTCTCCTGATACTGTTCTTTTAGAGTTTTCAAAAAACTTATTTAATTCATCATTGCTATTAAGGCTATTTCTCAAGTTTGGTAACCTCATTCCAAGTGGCATATTAGAAAAGACTTTGTTTGCTTCTAATGGTAAATAATTTTCGCTTATTGCATTCCCGAGTTTCAATTCAAACCTATTATCCAGAACAGAACTTCGTAACTTTGATACAAGAAAGCTATTAGTATTAATTTCAACACCCTTAAGCTCTTTACAGTCTGTCTCCATATACACTTGAGTTAAAAATGTTCCAGTCCCAGAACCCATATCAAGCACAGTATCATTTTCATCGATTTCCAATAATTTGATGCATAATTGAGAAATACCATCTGGCGTTGAATCTTCCGCTCTTCCTTTATCACCAGGATTACCTGCAAAGCTTATTATAGCTCTTAATATGTTATTATCACTGCTCTTGCTAGTTTCAGTAATCAGTTCTTCATACTTGTTGGCAACCCTATCAAGAAACATCTTAACTGGTTCTTCAAATCTTACCTGTATTAATTCTGATAACTGACTATAATCATTAACTTCTTTAACCAGTATTGCTAATAAAGCTATAGCTATTTCATTAACTAAGTAATCGTCCGTTCTTCCTTCGCCTCTGAGTGTATCTAGTATCTTCAACTCAATACTGTTAAACTCAGTTTTCCTAAGTTCTAAATATGTTTTCTTATCCAATCCGTTTTCCTCCTACTTTATCAATTTCGTGGTTATCAATAACCACAAGTAATTATATGGTTATGATAAACCATAATTCCCAGTTTGTCAAATGGTTTTTCATAACCATGATTATTTCTGTGTTACTTTTATTCTAAGAAAACAAAATCCAATATATATAACAGTATAATTATTTCTATTTCAATATCCTTTATAGTGTTTATAATTCAAGGGGTGAAAACCTGTCACAGCCCCCATGACAGTATATAAGAAAAGCCCTTTTACATATTATTAACAGCTCTTTTACATATTATTAACAGCTCTTTAAACACATTAGCTTTAGTTTCATTATTTGATTCAAAATCTATTATATCCTTTGAATCATTTACCTTCTTCACATCCGGCTTTTCATTTTCAATCAATGAATCAAAATCAATCTTATCCATTTCATTTCGTATAACAACCTGTTCATTTATCCGATAAAGACTGCTCTTCTGACCCCCTCTCTCATGAAACCGACTTTTCCTTTCAAGAAAGCCCCTCCTTTAATCCTTCTATAATCGTTGACATGTAATGTATCAGCTCTAAAAGCTCAGAGTTTTCTTCACTTATTTTTTCTAGTCTTTTTAATTCTTCAAGATTTTCTTTAAATAGATTGCGTAAAGCCTTATACACACGAGGGTTGCCATTTACGATAACATGCTTTTGTAACGCTCTATTAATTAGATATTCTTGTTTTGTTAACCCTGATAATCTAGCAAAATGATTAAGTTGTTCTGCTTCTTCAGGTGACATTCTAAAGGATACTAATTTATTACGCCACCGATTTTTATGGTCTAACTTTTTCTTCATTCAATATCCCCTCTCTTTATGCTAAGTTTATCTGCAATTTCTACTTGTTTTGATGGGAATAAATGAGCATAACGGTAAGTAATATCAATATTTTCATGACCTACTCTATCTGCAATAGCCACAGCAGAAAATCCCATTTCAATAAGTAATGATACATATGAATGCCTTAAGTCATGTATTCTAATTCGTTTGATTCCTTGTTCTTTGCTCCCTCGTTTCATTTCATTATGTATTGAGTATACTTAAAATATGTGACTATGCTAAATTTGGAAAGAAGTGATAATTTGGCTATTGGAGATAAAATTAAAAAAATACGAATAAAACGAGAGATGACCCAAAAGGAATTAGGACTTGCCATAGGTTTTAACGAAAGAACCGCAGATATCCGTATGGCTTAGTATGAATCTGGAACAAGAGTGCCAAAACAAGCGGTAATTCTAAAAATAGCTGAGGCTTTAAAGGTCAACCCCGACTATCTTATGGCTCCGTCTTTAACAAAAACAGAGGAAATTATTCATACGCTTATTTATTTAGATGAATACAATCAACTAAAAATGCAAGCAAAGGAATACATAACTCCAGAAGGCGAAAATCTAAAAACTATAAAACTATCAATGACAGCACTAGATATGTATTTAGAAGAATGGTATGACAAGAAAAAAGCACTTGAAAATAATGAAATTACTCAAGATGAATATTATGAATGGAAAATAAATTGGCCAGATAGTTCAGAAAAGTATAGAGAAATACTCCCAGAACTATATTAGAACTTTAATTTTAGTATTTAATATCAATTTAATATCAAACCAAATATAAAAACCCCACAATACCTTTATTTATAAGGCATTGCGGGGTTGTGTTTATTATTCCCACTCAATAGTAGCCGGTGGCTTACTAGTAATATCATAAACAATCCTATTAACATTATCCACTTCGTTAACAATTCTCGTAGACATTTTCTCAAGTACATCATAAGGAATCCTAGCCCAATCAGCTGTCATTCCGTCAATACTTGTCACACCTCTTAATGCTATAGTATAATGATATGTTCTTTCATCACCCATTACACCAACACTTTTTGAATTAGTCAATACTGCAAAATACTGCCATATTTCTTTATCTAGACCAGCATTTCTGACTTCTTCTCTAAAGATATAATCAGCATCTTGTAAAATAGCAATTTTCTCTCTAGTTATATCTCCGATAATTCTTATAGCAAGTCCTGGACCTGGGAAAGGTTGACGGCTTACTAGGAACTCAGGGATACCAATAGCTCTTCCAACATCTCTTACCTCATCTTTAAATAAATCTCTAAGAGGTTCAATAATCTCTTTGAAATCAACATAATCAGGAAGTCCTCCAACATTATGGTGACTCTTTATGACTGCTGCGTTTTTGGTTCCACTCTCAATAACGTCTGGATAAATAGTACCTTGAACTAAGAAATCAACAGTTCCTATTTTTTTAGCTTCTGCTTCAAAAACTCTAATGAATTCTTCACCAATAATTTTACGTTTTCTTTCTGGATCACTAACACCTTCAAGAGCATCTAAAAATTGATCTTCAGCGTTGACACGAATAATATTCATGTCAAATTCTTTAGTGAATATCCTTTCAACATCATCGCCTTCATTTTTACGAAGAAGACCATGGTCAACAAATATACAAGTTAATTGTTTTCCTACTGCTTTATGGATAAGTACAGCCGCTACAGATGAATCAACTCCACCTGAAAGAGCACATAATACTTTTTTATCTCCGATTTTTTCTCTTAGTAATCTAATTTGCTCCTCAGCAAAATCAGTCATTACCCAATCACCTTTACAACCACATACATTGTGCAAGAAGTTTCTTAACATCTTAGTCCCTTCTGGTGTATGTACAACTTCTGGGTGAAATTGAACAGCATATAATTTCTTATCTATATCTGCCATAGCAGCTATTGGACATGTTTTTGTAGTTGCTATAACGTCGAAACCAGCTGGTGGGTTGCTTATATAATAAGTATGGCTCATCCAACAAGTTGAATCTTTTACTACATCTTGGAACATCACATTATCAGTATCAACTGTTAGATCTGTTTTTCCATATTCTCTATGTTCTGCCTTTTCTACTTTTCCACCAAGAACATATCCCATAAGCTGAGAACCATAACAAATACCAAGAATAGGAATACCCAGTTCAAAAAATTCCTTTTCTATCATAGGCGCATTCTCTTCATAAACTACGCTTGGTCCACCTGTAAAAATAATACCCATAGGTTTTTTTTCTTTTATTGTGCTAAGTGGAGTATCATAAGGCATAACCTCACAATATACGTTAGCTTCTCTAACACGTCTTGCAATCAATTGTTTGTATTGTCCACCGAAATCTAGAACAATGACTAATTCATGTTTCATAGATTATATCCTCCTAAAGATAGTTATCAACCTTATTTATAGTAATTCTATAGCTAATAGATGATTATATGCAATTATTGCAACCATATATTAACTATCATAATTTCTTCTAATTTCCAACCTTAATATGCAAGGCAAATTAATTAATAATAACTAAATAAAATTAATATTTTCATTTGGTTACCAAAGATTCATTGACTTATTTACCTACATTAAATTATAGCTGTGAAAATTAAGTAATCTATTCATTAATATTAAAATAATACCCTAGACATATGTAGCCTGTCAACTCATTTTACTTATTTATTCAACTTTTATATTATTATTCTACTATTTCATATAATTATTATCCATTTATTAGCATTACTCCTACAAATATCTAAAAAACATATCCGTAAGAATATTATATATCAATCCATTTCTTAATACATATCTTATTTATTGTACAACCCTATGCACTACATAAATCAATAATACTATAAGAGAATGTTGCTTTTGAAATTTTATTGTTATATAATAATTTTATTAGTTCGGCTTTGCTCATAACTAGTTTAAAATCAATTACAGGTAAAGTTGTACTCTAGAAAAATATAATAAAGGGTGTGTATCAATTGTCCGTAACAATAAAAGATGTAGCTTCTCGTGCAAACGTTTCTCCTTCAACAGTATCAAGGGTAATCTCAGACAATTCCAGAATAAGCGATGCAACTAAAAAACGTGTTAGAGCTGCAATGGCTGAATTAAATTACCAACCTAACTTAATAGCAAGAAGTCTAACTAACAAATCAACTAAAACCTTAGGACTTCTACTACCTGGTTCTCAGGAAGATTTATTATTGAATCCTTTCTTTGTTCAAGCAATGCGTGGAATCAGTTCATATGCAAAAGGAAAAGGATATTATATCCTGTTTACTCATGCAGATAATGATGAAGACGAAGTCGAAGTTCTAACCAATCTAGTTGGAAGTCAATGGGTTGACGGAATAATTCTAACAACAGTAAAAGATAATGATAAAAGTATTGCTTTTCTAAAAGAAAAAAAACATCCCTTTGTTGTCATTGGAAAACCTGATGATGAGGAACATACTTATTGGGTAGATAACGATAATGTAAAAGCAATGTTTCAAGTTGTTGACCTTCTAATTAAAAAAGGCAAGAAAAACATAGGTTTCATAGGAGGTGCACATGAATTCAAAGTAACCAAACACAGATTGTTAGGTTATTTGAAAGCTCTAAAAGTTAATAATATAAAAGCTGACCTTAATCTTATATATGAAAAAGATTATACTGAAAATGCTGCTTACGAAGCCACTAAAGAACTATTGGAATATTGTGTGCCTGACGCTATAGTAACTACAGATGATTTAATTGCTTTTGGTGCGCAAAGAGCACTAATAGAAAATAATATGGGTAATATATCTCTAGTTGGATTCAATAATACGGTATTATCCATGTATAAAATACCTAGTATTTCATCAGTTGATATCAATGCAGAAAAATTGGGTATGTTTGCAGCGAAATTATTGATAAATCATATCGAAAAACAAAAAGTTGATACAACTAACTATATTATAGATACTAAATTTATTGAAAGAGATTCAACAAAATAAAATATACTATATCATTACCTTCAAATAATTATTTATTTGAATTACATTAAATAATATAGTATATTTTTTATAAATTGAATTACCATAGTATCAATAATTATTTACTATGTTTAGTTATTATCAATTTCCACCTTATTTGTTTTAGTTAGTATATATTTATTGTTAAATATATTAATCATTACATCTGCTCCTGAAATAAGTTCAATAACTATAGTATCATCAACTTTTATACTAAGTAGACTATCCCTAAACATTATTCTAAAAGAATATCCAGTCCATGATTTTGGTAAAAATGGTGAAAAACATAATTCATCATCTTTTACTCTTAATCCACCGAAACCATATACTACAGACATCCATGTACCTGCCATACTTGTAATATGAAGTCCATCATCACTATCACTATTATAATTATCGATATCAAGTCTAGCAGTTCTTAGATATAACTCATATGCTTTTTTCTCATATCCTAACTGACTAGCAATAATTGAATATATACAAGGTGATAAAGATGATTCATGTACAGTTCTTGGTTCATAGAAATCAAAATTTCTTTTTATGGTATCTAAATCATACCTTTCATTGAATAGATATATTCCCTGTAATACATCAGCTTGTTTGATAAAACATGAACGTAGTATCCTATCCCATGACCAATTTTTATTTATAGGCAAATTACCTTCTGGTAGATCTTTGACAAGAATCTGTTCTTTATCCATATATCCGTCTTGCTGACAAAAAACTTTTTTATCTTCAATATATGGATAATACATTTTTGAAATGATATCTTTCCATTTGTCTACTTCATGATCTTTTAATTCCAGCTTGGTCAATAATTTATCATAGATTGTAGGATGATCTTCTTTTATATAGTCCAGAGATTTTATTGTATACTCCATTGTCCAACTAGCTATTGTATTAGTATACCAGTTATTATTCACATTATTTTCGTATTCGTTAGGTCCTGTTACACCTAATATCATGTATTTATCTTTCTCTTTATTAAAGTTTACCCTATCAGCCCAGAACCTACTTATTTCAACAAGTACTTCTACTCCATAATCAGCTAGATACTTTTTATCTCCTGTATAATTCTCATAATTATAGATAGCGTAAGCTATCGCTCCATTTCTATGAATCTCTTCAAATGTTATTTCCCACTCATTATGGCATTCCTCACCATTCATAGTTACCATTGGATAGAGCGCACCTTTGAATCCTAATTTTCTAGCATTCTCTTTTGCTTTTTCAAGATGATTATATCTATATATCAATAAGTTTCTAGCTATTTTACTAGGTGCAGTACTTAAATAGAAAGGTAGACAATATGCTTCAGTATCCCAATATGTACTACCTCCATACTTTTCTCCTGTAAATCCCTTAGGTCCAATATTTAATCTTGGATCATCACCAGTATATGTTTGATTTAGTTGGAATATATTGAATCTAATACCTTGCTGAGCTTTTACATCTCCTTTAATGGTAATATCATTCTCTTCCCACTTTTCATCCCATTTTGATATATGGGCTTCTAGTAATGCTTCATATCCCTTATCGTAAGCTTTTGTCACTTCTTTAATCGATACATCTTCTAATTGTTCGTTGCTATAATCTCTATTAGTAACTGCTGATATATATTTATTAAGAGTAATTTCATCTCCTGCCTTTACAGGTATTTTGATTACATTAGCCACATAACCTTCTTGGCATACTGACTTAGTCTGTTGAGCTTCGATTTTTTTTGTTTTATTATAGATTTCATATTTCATAGTGCAAGCAACACGAAAACCTAATTTTTTGGTTTCCATATTTAGATAACATACTTGATCATCGGCTTTTTTATCTACTTCTTCCCAGAAATATTCATCATAATTAGAATCTTCATTAACCACTTTTCCATTAAGATATGGCTGTAAAATAATTTCTCCTTCGTAATTTAATGGTATAACAGTATATTTGATTGTCGCTATCTGCGAATCTGCCATACTAAGAAATCTTTTGCTGACTATTTTAGTTTTATTATTATTCTTATCAATAGCAACAAAACTTCTTTCCATATAACCCTGTTTCATATTTAATATACGTCTGAAATCAACCACATCACATTTTGCAATGTCCAGTTCTAATCCTTTGATAGTTACATCAATCCCGATATAATTAATTCCATTGAGTACTTTTGCAAACCACTCGGGATAACCGTTTTTCCACCATCCAACTTTAGTTTTGTCAGGATAATAAATACCCGCATAATATGAACCTGAAAGACTGTCTCCAGAGTATTTTTCCTCAAAATTACCACGAATACCCATATGACCATTGCCTAAGCTCATAACACTTTCACTTACCCTATTATATGAAGGTTCAAAACCTTCCTCAATAATAAGAAATTCATCACTTTTAAAATATTCTTTCACTTAATACTCCACCTTCCTAAATTAGTAAATCTTTATAGTGCAAACGGTTGCGTTGATGTTTAAAATTATAGTATAGTTTTTAAAATAAATCAAGTGTAAAATATTATTATTTTACACTTGATTTTTTAGGAAGTAATACTCTGAAAGTAGTTCCTTCTCCAATTATACTGTCAACTTCTATTTTTCCGTTATAAAGACTTACGATATGTTTTACAATAGATAGTCCCAGACCCGTTCCACCCATATTTCTTGAGCGACCTTTATCAACCCTGTAAAACCGTTCAATTAATCTTGGTATATGCTCTTCTTCAATGCCTATGCCTGTATCTGAAACTTCAATTATTATACTTGCATCTGATTCTTTACATATTATGTCTATATGTCCCTTTTCCGTATATTTGATAGCATTATCAGTTAAATTTATTATTAATTGCTTAATCCTGTTCCTATTACAGTTATAAGTTATATCATCATTCACTTGAATATTTACATTAATCTTTCTATCCTTTATCTTTGGATTTAATATCTCAATGACTTCATTAATAATTGATGCCATATTATTTACATTGTTGTTCTTTTCATCTTCCATATTTTCTATGGCTGACAGCGATAATATATCTTGAATCAATAGTGTAAGTCTTTCTGTTTCTATATCAATAATATCTAAAAATCTTGAGGCTACTTTTTCATCCTTGATTGCTCCATTCTTTAGTGTATCAACAAATCCTCTTATTGATGTAAGAGGAGTATTCAATTCATGAGTAACATTCGAAACAAAATCACTTCTCATGGTTTCTAGTTTCTTGATATCAGTTATATCACGAATGACTAATAGAGTTCCCATATTTTTGATACTTGACCGTATAGGTGCAAATATAGGGTTAGCATACACTCTTATAATCTTATCATTAATGACTGTTTCATCAACAATATACTCATTTTGCTCTATAGATTTTTCAAGAACATTAAAGATCGTAGTATTTCGTATAATCTCATAAATAGATTTACCGACAATATCTGTATCTATATCTAATATTTTACCTAACTTACTATTGTATAAAAAAACATTATATTGTTCATCTACAGCTATGATACCATTTATCATGCTACTTAATACACATTCGAATTCATGATTCCTTTTCTCCAGCTTCCACATATTAAGACTAAGTTTCACTGTCATATCATTAAATGCTTCGGCCAACTTTCCAGTTTCATCTTTATTCCTGATATATATTTTTTCATTGTAGTTTCCCTCTGATATTTTTATCGCGGCCTTTGTTAACTGCTCAAGAGGTTGCATAAATTTTCTTGTAACAATATATGCAATTATTACAGCTACAACTGCTCCAATCAAAATACCATATATAACATATATGATCATATCTACAGCTATATCTCTAATTTCAATCAATGGTAACGATAATCTCAATACCCCTTTAAAATTTTTTATATCGATAGGTATTGCAGTATATAAATAATAAGCTCCTATTGTCTCACTATATCTAATGTTAGATGCAATTTCACCTTTAATAGCACTAGAAACTTCTTTACGGTAAATATGATTATCCATTATGCGAAAATCTTCATCTGAATCTGCAACAACTGTACCATCAACATCAATTATTGTCAGCCTTACATCGGATTTACTTGAGTATTCATCAACAAAAGAACTAAAATCCAATCTATCTTTTTCCGCTTCATTAGCTAGTATATCTGTCAACAATTCGCCTTTGGTTTCTGTATATTTCAAAGTAGTATCTTTAAAATATTTATTACCCATATGCCAGCAAAATAAAACAGCAATAATAATAGTTAATGAAATAATTAAAATATAAGTTGCCATTAGTTTTTTTTGCATCCATTACACCTCTACAATGTTTATTTATATTTATAACCTACTCCCCTAACAGTTTTAATATGTTGTGGATTCTTATCATCTATCTCAATTTTTTTCCTTAGGCTCCTGATATGAACGTCAACTGTCCTTGTTTCACCATAATAATCATATCCCCATATTTTATCTAATAAATATTGTCTATCAAAAACACGGCCTCTATTTTTGGCTAGAATATATAATAATTCGAATTCTTTTAGTGGTAATTCTAGCTGTTTATCTCTAATTGTTACCTCGTGTGTATTCTTATTTATCATTAGTTCATCAATATTAAGTAAATCTTCTTTTACCTCATCCAAATTATTATTATTATCTTTTGTTCTTCTGAATACAGCTTTCATTCTTGCTAATAATTCATGTATACCGAAAGGTTTTCCTATATAATCGTCTGCTCCCATTTCCAAACCAAGAACAGTATCAAATTCTTCGTTTTTGGCAGTTAACATGATTACAGGTATATTTTTATGAGCTTCTGTACTTCTTATTTGTCTTAATACCTCTAAACCATCTATACCTGGTAGCATCAAGTCAAGTAATATTATATCTATGTTAGTACTTATTAGTTTTTTTAGTGCTTCTTCACCAGTTTCAGCCTGAATGACATTATAACCGTTGCTTTCTAGATTATAACTAAGTAACTCTAAAATATGTGTTTCGTCATCTACTATAAGAACATTCGTAGTCACTGTTACACCTCCTATAATATATAAAGTAAGTATTTTTATATATTATAACATAAAAAGTACTACCATTTATATATGTTCTCCTGTCACAGTAAATATTATCCACTCAGCAATATTAGTGGCATGATCACCCATTCTTTCAAGATATTTTACAATGAAAAGAAAATCTGTACATTGTTTGACAACACTACTTTTTTCTACCATCAATGACATTAATTCATTAACTATCTCATCAAAATAGTCATCTATAGTATCATCTCTTTGACAAACACTTCTAGCTAAATCAATATCTTTTTTTACACAACTGTCTATAGTATCTTTTATCATACTCTTGACTGCTTCAGCCATCTGAGGAATATGAATCAAAGGCTTTATATATTGTTCATTAGCAAGTCTGATAGTATATTCTGATATATCTGTACAGTGATCCCCTATCCTTTCTAGATCAGTAATGATTTTTAATACAGAAGCTATATCTCGAAGATCAGTTGCTATAGGTTGCTGAGTAACAATTAGCAATAGACACTCTTTTTCTATTCTTAATTCCATATTGTCTATTTCATCATCTTTATCTATTACTTTTTTTGCAAGAGATACATCTTGTTTAATTAATGCTTGAATGGCATCATCTAATGATTGCTCGATAAGTGTACCCATTTTTATTAAATCCTTATGGAGTTCATTAATCTTTTTCTCAAAATTATATCTTATTGGCATAATTTGTCAATCCCTTCTATAATTTATCAACCGAATCTTCCTGTTATATAGGCTTCTGTTTTCTTATTATCAGGATTACTGAATACTTTTTCTGTAGTATCATATTCTATTAATTCTCCTAACAAGAAAAAAGCAGTCTTGTCAGATATTCTTGCAGCTTGTTGCATGTTATGTGTAACCATTATGATTGAATAGTCTTTTTTCAATTCAGTTGCTAAATCTTCTATTTTCATAGTTGAAATAGGGTCAAGAGCTGAAGTTGGTTCATCCATCAACAATACTTCAGGCTCGATAGCTAAAGCACGTGCAATACATATCCTTTGTTGTTGCCCTCCTGATAAACTGATTGCATTCCTTTTTAATCTATCTTTTACCTCATCCCAGATAGCAGCTCTACGAAGACTCTTTTCTACTATTTCATTCAATTTAGTTTTTTTCGTGATGCCATGAGCTCTAGGACCATATGCAATATTATCATAAATACTCATTGGAAAAGGATTAGGTTTTTGAAACACCATACCGACTCTTGTTCTTAACTTTATGACATCTATATCACCATAAATGTCATCACCTTCCAACTTAATGGAACCATTAACTTTGACTCCTTCAATCAAATCGTTCATTCTATTAAGAGTTCTTAAGAATGTTGATTTTCCACATCCGGATGGACCTATAAGTGCAGTTATTTTATTTGCATTTATCTTCATATTAATATCTTTTAATGCTTTAAAATCTCCATAAAACAAATCTAAATTTTCTACAGTAAATTTTATATTGTTTTTCATACTTTCACCCCTATTATGCTCTATTTCTATTAAGTTTCTTTGATATTACCTTTGATAATCCGTTCAATACTAGTATAAGGATAACTACAACTGATCCGATTGCACATGCCATGCCAATATCTCCTTGCTCTTCAGCAACAGCATAAGCTTTAACTGTTAATGTTGCACCAGAAGAAAAGAGATTTTGCGGTACTCTAGCCACTGTTCCAGCAGTAAGTAACAAAGCCGCTGATTCACCTACAATTCTTCCAATAGAGAGTATAATCGCAACAACAATACCAGATATCGCATTAGGTAGAACGACTTTTCTGATAGTCTGTAATTTAGTAGCTCCCAACCCAAGAGAGCCTTCTCTATATGAATTAGGAATAGCTATCAATGATTCTTCTGTTTGTCTAATTATTACTGGTAACAGAATGATACTTAGAGTCAAAGAACCAGCCAATATTGAATAATTTAATTTTAGATACACAACAAAAAATATCATTCCAAAAAGTCCAAATATAATTGATGGAATCCCAGCTAAACTCTCTGTAGCAAATCTTATTATTCTTACTAATCTACCAGGCTTAGCATATTCAGTTAAATAGATAGCTGCAAAAATACCAATAGGACAAGCTACTGCTAATGATAACAAAATAGTTAGCAAAGTAGTTATGAGCATAGGGAATATACCCTCACCTTTATTAGTAACCTTAACTAATATAGTATCAGATTCAATATTATTTATAGTATCATTTATTTTAACGATGGGAAGATTATCTGTTGACTGGCTGTCAATTTTTTTGATTATATCTCCTTTACGTAATTTAATCGTGTTACCTTTCTTATCAATTGCTTCTTTTACTCTAGAAGATTTATCAATGGACTTTATAACAGGATAATTAATACCTTCATATTCTTTCAACTCAAAAGTAATTCCTAATTTATTATCAGTATTATTATTTGATACAGGTATATTAACATAGGCTGTTTTGGAATCATAATTGGAAGTCAGAAAATCAATATCAATATACTTAAGTCCGTTTACGAAAACAAATCCTATAATCCACAATAAAATCCCAACAGTAAAAGCCGTAGCTAAACCAATGAATCCGTACATTATTTTATCTTTCATACTTCTATTCATCATTTTTCTCCTGCCTTCGCTGTAATTTTATTTAAAATAAGATTAAGTATAATAATAAATATAAATAGTACTACACCTGTAGAGAAAAGAATTTCTTGATGCAAGCCAAATGCATATCCCATCTCCATAGCAATATTAGTAGTTAATGGTCTTATAGGGTCCCAGATACTGGTTGGTATACCTGCAATAGGATTACCTGCAACTAACATAACTGCCATGGTTTCTCCAATGGCTCTACCTATTCCAAGGACAACACCTGCAAGAATCCCTGATTTTGCAGCAGGCAGTATAACTTTAAATATAGTTTGAATTTTAGACGCTCCCAAACCATATGAACCTTCAATATAAGCCTTAGGTACAGCTTCAATAGCACTTTCAGAAATAGTTATCACTGTAGGTAATATCATAATTGTAAGAACCAATATAACCGCTAATAAGGATTGGCCTTGTGACTGAGGAGATATCTGCATTATCTTAGGTACAATAACCCCAAGACCAAAAACTCCATAGATTACTGAGGGTATACCTGCCAACAGTTCCACTGCCGGTTTTATTATTTTTTTAATTCTTATTGGTGCTACTTTTGATATAAAAACAGCTGTTAATATACCTATAGGTACCCCTATCATAATTGCACCTGCTGTCGCCATTAGTGAGCCACATATCATATATAAAATACCATACAAGGCACTACTAATATTATCATTGGGACGCCATTCTGTTCCAGTCAAAAAATCAATCAAGCTATAAGTTCCTTCAGCATTATTAGAAAAAAATGGCTGTAACCCTTTGTAGAATACAAAAAAAGCTATAGCTGCTACACTAATAACTGCTATACATGCATTTAATAAAAACATTTTTCTAGCTACTGACTCTAAAACTACACGTCTCTTATCTATTTTCATATCTATTGATTTATCAATTAATTTATTTTTATTATCATCAACCATATTCAAATTTATATCCATGTATTTTTCTCCTAACTAAACCATATATAAATTCAGAAATATTCTAATATTACTATTCGCCGTTTCATATCCATTTTGTAATGAACATCTAAAGATTAGAGTGTGCTTTGCAAAATGAATGATAGAAGAGCACCTATACATTTATCCTGCAAAGCATTTTTAAATAACTATTAGCATAATATATATTTAGAAAAATTTAATTAACTTTAATTCCGCCTTTTTCTTCAACTATCATCTGTCCTTCATCACTTAATACGAATTCTAGGAAAGCTTTACTTTCTTTTGTCATGTTCTCTTCTTTATAAATCACTAAGAATGGTCTTGAAATACTGTAGTCTCCGTTAACAACATTTTCTGCTGTTGGTTCTACTCCATCTATTTTGAATGGTTTTACTGTATCATTGATATATGTGAAAGATACATATCCAATAGCTTTTTCGTTTTTAGCTACTGTTGTTTGTACGTTTCCATTACCTTTGGCTATTATGGCATCTTTTGTTAATGAATCTTCGAATTCGACTATTTCTTCAAATGCACCTCTTGTACCAGAACCATCTTCTCGAGATACAACTACGATTTCTTCATCTTCTCCACCAACATCTTTCCAGTTAGTGATTTCACCTTTATATATGGCCTGAACTTGTTCTTTAGTCAATTCATTTGCTGAATTGCTTGGATGAGTTATCACTGCTACTCCATCATGAGCGATGACTGTTTCAGTTAAGCCCCAGTTTTTTTCTTCTGTTTTAAGATTTCTTGAAGCAGTACCAAATATCGTTACACCATCTTTTGCATTTTTAACGCCATTAGATGAACCAATGCTTTCATATGTTACTGTAACATCAGGATTCAGCGCCATGAATTCTTCTGCTGTAGCAATTCCTATTTTTTCTACTGAAGTTGAACCTGAAACTGAAACCAAACCGCTTAAATCATCTTCTTGTGCATTATCAGAATTATCTGTATCACTTTTATCATTATCATCATTATTTTTGTCATCATTCGAGTCTACGCTATTATTTACTTCCTTGTTATCATTTGTAGTTTCATTACCATCATCATTTTTGCAACCAGCAATAGCTACAATAGATAAAACGATAAGTGCTACCATTAATACATTCTTTAATTTTTTCATTATTTGTCCTCCCAATTATTATTAGAATAATAATCTACTTTTTATTTTTTGTTATTTAACACAATAATAATTTAACACTTATCTGTTAAAGCAATATAATGCTTATGTAAAATCTGTGTAAAGTTACATGCCATGAGTAACCATCAAATTTACAGCTATCATACAAGATAATTTTTATACTATAATAAGTAAGATAGAACACTTTATTAGTACTTGGAGTGCAAATTTAGAGCAAAAAAATAAAAGCCTTGAATAATCATAATAAATTATTCAAGGCTTTTATAATATATTTCTATTTTATTTATATACTAATCTATTTAACTAACACTATAATTTGGAGCTTCTTTTGTTATTTGAATATCATGAGGATGACTTTCTTTTAGAGAAGCGCTTGTTATTTTAGTAAATCTTCCATCTTCTCTTAGAGCATCAATAGTTGGAGTACCACAATATCCCATTCCGGCTCTTAATCCACCAATCATTTGATAGATTGTATCTTCTACAGGTCCTTTGTAAGCAACCCTTCCTTCAACACCTTCTGGTACTAATTTCTTAGCATCTTCTTGGAAATATCTATCTTTACTTCCTTTTTCCATTGCTCCAAGTGAACCCATACCTCTATATACTTTATACTTTCTTCCTTGGTATAATTCTGTTTCTCCAGGACTTTCTTCACAACCAGCGAATAAACTACCCATCATACATACATTACCACCAGCTGCAATAGCTTTTACTACATCACCAGAGTATTTGATACCACCATCAGCAATAATAGGTATTCCTGATTCTTTTGCAGCTTCTGCACAATCATATATAGCTGTTATTTGAGGTACCCCTACCCCTGATACTACACGTGTTGTACATATAGAACCAGGACCAATACCAACTTTTACAGCATCTACACCAACAGCTATAAGTGCTTTAGTTGCTTCACCAGTAGCAACATTTCCTGCTATCAATTGTAAATCTGGATATTTTTCTTTCATTCCTTTTACTGTATTGATTACTCCTTCTGAATGTCCGTGTGCGGTATCAACTACTATAACATCTACACTAGCTTTTACTAATGCATCAATTCTTTCCATATAATCTTTTGTTACACCAACTGCTGCACCTACCAATAATCTACCTTGGCTATCTTTAGCAGACTGTGGATATTTAATAGCTTTTTCAATATCTTTTATAGTAATTAGGCCTGAAAGATTTCCCTTATTATCTACTAAAGGAAGTTTTTCGATTCTATGACGTCCCATTATTTCTTTTGCTTCATTAAGAGTTGTACCAACTGAAGCAGTTATTAAGTTCTTGCTAGTCATGACTTCCTTAATTTTTTTATTGAAATCAGTTTCAAATCTTAGATCTCTATTAGTTAATATTCCTACTAGTTTTTTACCCTCTGTTATAGGTACTCCTGATATTCTGTATTTTGCCATTAACGCATTTGCCTCATACACATAATGTTCTGGAGATAAAAAGAAAGGATCTGTTATTACACCGTTTTCAGATCTTTTTACTTTATCTACTTCCTCTGCTTGCTGACTTATAGACATATTTTTGTGAATTATTCCTATTCCACCTTGTCTAGCCATAGCTATGGCCATCCTTGATTCAGTAACAGTATCCATACCTGCACTCATAAATGGAATATTTAATTTTATTTTTTTTGTTAAATTAGTAGAAACATCTACTTGATTAGGAAGTACCTTAGAATGTGCTGGTATCAATAGTACATCATCAAAAGTTATTCCTTCGCTCACAATCTTATGCATTATAATCCTCTCTTTCTTTTTATTCGAATTTTTAATAGTATTAGTAAAAATTATTCTTTTATATTTGTAATAGTATAAATATAATTATTTATTATTAAAGATTAGGAATGCTAATATCCCTAACCTCCATAAATATTATAGGAAATTATTATATATATAACAACTAAATAAATCCTATATTTATTAATATATATTTTGAGAGTTTAACAAAAAACCTCCGATTTGTCAACATTAATTATTAATTTTATTAAATTTTTTAGTATTGCATTACTTTTCTTGGAATATATTTCTTTATAGCTTTCATCATCTTTTCATTAGGTTCAATAATCAATTTTAGCTTTTTCCCATCTTTTACTATCATTGCTGCGTAAGTATTATTCTTTTTCATACCGCTACTGCAATCTACAACTTTCTCATAATTAGATAATTCGCTGGCGTGATCTTTACTATCTACTGGTGCCATTATCTCAATATTTCTAACATCTATAGTTAAAAATTTCTTTCTCTTATTCTTATTAAATATTTTATCAATATCTAAATCTCCACTTGTAAAAACATATTCAAATTCAATATTTAGTCTTCTCATTAAGAAAACAGCACCAATTATTATAACAACTGCTATAGGAACAAGAAAACTTACTAAAAAAGGCACCATTGAAGATACCATAATTAATAATATACCACCAATAATAATCGCTACTCTAATTATATTATCTTTTAGAGAATTACTTTTTGCAACTAGTTGTTCATTAAATATATCACCCATACTTATCCTCCTATGTTTATTTTGCTATTACCACTAGTTAAACAATAATTAATGAAACAAAATATAATT